>NZ_JBNKSF010000008.1:0-124505 GCF_050297175.1 Gynuella sp.
ATGAAAAAGGTGAAACCAGCGAACCCGGCATTTTTGCCTGCGGTGATGTGACGACCGTACCGTACAAGCAAATCGTGATTGCGATGGGCGAAGGGGCAAAAGCATCACTGGCGGCATTTGAGTATTTGTTGAAGCATTAAACCGTAGCAGTTATCCATCAGGATTCCATGACAAGAGGCCCTTCGGGGCCTCTTTTTTGTTTGGATATTTTATCTGAAATGCGCTTGTCAGTACTCGCTTTCAGATGTTACGACTGCTTAAGTCCAGCGTCAGAGGGTTTCCTGACGGCCCCACTGACAGTATTCCTATATCTGGCTCAGTTATTGATACTGGGCGGTTAACCGTATGTTTCGGCTACGGCTGTAGCCATCCAGCATGATGTAATACACGCCTGACCGGGGTGAAGTGAAACGGCAGCTTTCCCAATTACCGTCCTCATAAGGGCGGCAGTCGAAGTTGTTATAGTCAGGTGTCGCTTCATAACGGACGTACAAATCAACATCCCCCGTGCCACCGTCGGTAAAAATATCCAGAGAGGATACGCCCCATGGCACCTCTACACGATAAAACACCTGCTCGCCACGATTAACAGATATCCCGGTTTTGCTAACTCCATTATTCAGCACATCGTCGTCGACATCCTCAGGAGGCGTCGGATTCTGCCCCAATATCGCTTGTAACGCCGCAGTGGGGTTCACGATACCGCTGCCACACTGTGAGCAATTTGCCGGGAACGGACGAGCCGTATTGACCAATATCGATTCCACTTCATCTGGAGTGATATTCGGTTTGACGGAATACAACAGTGCAGCAACACCAGACACGTGAGGTGTCGCCATGCTGGTACCCATGTAGTATTCATAATAGGCCTGTTCTTCGGCATGGCGTTGACCACCATTCAAAGTGGACAGAATCCCCAGTTGACTGTCACCACCCGGTGCCGCCAGGTCAACAACCGAACCGTAATTGGAGTAGTCGGCTCTGCCACCATTAACATTGGTTGCAGCAACCGTAATCACACCACTACAGTTAGCAGGTTCAATCGTTCTGGCGTCAATATTGGCGTTGCCAGCTGCAACCACAACAGTCGCCCCTAACGCTCTGGCCTGATTAATGGCCTGCTGCTGGGTCTGGCTACAACCGTTCGGCGATGAACCACCGAGACTCATGTTGATCACCTGTGCCGGATTCGAATTTTTGGGTGTACCGGGTACATTGCCGCCTGCGGCCCAAATCACGGCATCGGCAAAATCCGACATCCAGCCAAAATCACAGGTACCCAACACCCGCACTGGCAGAATACGGGCATTATAGGCCACACCCGTTACTCCCATACTATTATTGCCCAGGGCAGCGGCAATCCCACCAACATGCGTACCATGCCAGGAACTGTTGTGCCCACTGTCACCTTTGGAACAATACCCAGGCCGGGCCCAAGAGCCCGGATCCAAAGCATCACCGTCACGGCCATTACCATCTGCGGAGATATCCGTGTCACCAATCATGTCGTAACCTGGAAGAATCAGATTAGGCATCAGGTCGGGATGCGGCAAATAGCCGGTATCCAGTACGGCAATGACAACCCCCTCACCATTGGCCATATTCCAGGCCGAAGGCATGTTCATACCACCGGTCGTATCCTGCAGGTTCCATTGATATTGATAGCGGGTATCATTGGGCACCATACTGGCATGATAAAGAATATCCGGCTCAGCATATTCCACGGCCGGATCCTGCATCATTTTGGTCGCCAGTTGTTTCAGTTCACGCTGGTTTTTTAGTTCATCGGTCTGAATCAAACTCGCGCCGGTTTTCATCTGTCGCATCAAAGTCAGGTTTTCACCAACTTCCTGAGCGATCTGATTCACTTTTGCTTCAATTTCCTGCTTCTGTACAGCCAACGATTCAACAATGGCTGAACTGTTCAGCATGGTATTCTGCGGTGTTTTGTATTTGACGATAATGCGATTACTGAGAAAGGTCCCATCATCTTTAAACTGGACATCATCGGTCCCGGCTGCCTGGACTGATGTTACTGTCATGAATATGGCTGCAGCCATAAGACAATTCAGTCCACCATGAATTTTGCTAGACATTAAGTCATACTCCCATAATTGTTCTGTTCTATGAAGGATCATTTCCGCACGCAAACGCATGGTTGTAATAGCCAGCTCAATCGATGTATTTGGATGGCGGAACGGCATTATAGCGTCCAAAAAGCCTCTATTTTTCAACACTAAATCACACTCGCCGAAAAAAGTAATTTTTCCGTCAATTATTCAGGCTCAGATCAACTTATAACATCTGCCATACACCGGTGAAAACCCCTATCATACAAAAGTCCGTTCATTAAATGACTCATTGCCAGAAACATCGATTGGATCGATGTTGTCCGGTGATACAAAACAAAACAACTATCAACTCGGTCATCATTTATATCGAGTGCTTAGTGTGGTGTATAGATGCTTTAGCATTAACTATGGCAGACAAGCCCCGGTGATTGAAGGGAATGTGGCAGGTCAGGGAAGCGCTTGATGCATCGGGAACGGGCCTCTGCAAATAAATGCAGAAGCCCGGTTTTCAGACCTTATTCAATAGATACAGACCTAATGAATCAATTCATCAGAGTCTTAATAAGTGATATTGGACTGAGGCCCAAATGATTGTGATTTAACTGCTGAGTAGCTCTTTGGTGATACAGATTTCACTGCATTCAGCCACGAACCGTTCCGTTGGATGTTAGACATCGCTGATGAGTTGATCACAAAGTTACCTTGTGAATTGGTATCATAGTTTGACTGACAATTTCGTCCCAACACAGATCGGCAAGTATTGTTGGCAGAACCTATGGATGAGTCCAGCGGCGCAAACAAAGGCGTACCAGTACTACCGGAGTCAATCGGCCTGAAATTATTGCCTCTCTCGTAGTAGTTGCCTTCCATCAGTACGGTACCAGCATAGTCACCATCAAAACCGACGCCGTAGTTCTGATCAAAATAGTTGTTCACCATGTGCAGGATACCAGCACTGTTGGCACTGCTCTGCTTGCTGAACTTCGGTGAACGCCCTGAAGTCATGTGAAAGCGGTTACCGACCATGGTGATACTCTGATTTTCACCCAACAACAATGCGTTCCAGTAATGGCGACGATTACAGTAGTGGCCATAATCGGTTGTGCCATCCAAATAGTTTCCGGAAATAGTAACGTTCTGGGCAGTGCCCCAACCGGTTACAATAAACTGGCGACCAATACGCGCAATATAGTTGTGATCAATCCAGATCTTCGAGGCATTATCAATGGTAATGGCGTCACCACCCCAGATGATTCCGTCATTAATATCCGTAATAGAGAGATTGCGGATGATAATATTGGATACTCCGCTAACCATGCGCAAACCTTTGCCTTTAATACCGGAATATGCACCGACACCAATTATGGTTTTGTTAGATCCGACCGTCAGAGGTAATTTTCCTGCTTTATCGTAAGTGATGTTATACAGCGAGCGGCCGGAACAATAACTGCCAACATTGAGGATTTTTTCCTGTTTGCCGTTGTAGTTACAGGAGTTTTCTGAGTAGGTACAACCGAGTTCTGTGGTTTTACCCTCTGTATTGCGGAAATCAATGCTACCTGACACCCGAATAATTCTAGGAGTATTGCCGGACAAAGCTGACTTCAACTGACCAGGTGTGCTGACGGTCACGACCTCACCTCCAGCCCCTCCCGTTACACCAGAACCAAAACCGACCGGGCCGCCTGAGGAACCAGAACCGCCTGATGTTGCATTCGGAAACTTCCATTTCTGATTGTCAGCCCCATTCCAGGACCACTGAATAATATCAGTACCGTCAGTTTTACGGCCCCCATAAACATCCATGGCCAGATTGCTGTGCTTGGATATAACGGCATACTGGCCACCGCCCTGATCAGAAACATTCCATTTCTGAACATCAGCCCCGCTACAGGTCCACTGCTGCAGTACCGTTCCCTCACTGGAAGACCAGCCGGTTACATCCAGGCACAAACCACTACCCACATTTTTGATGGTAAAGTATTTGGCGGCGTCTTTGGACATCTGCCATTTTTGATAGTTGGAACCATTACAGGTCTGACTCTGCAGAGTCGCGCCAGCACTATTACTGGAATATTTTACCCCGAGACAAAGACCGGCATTGACACCGACAATTGGGGATACCACGCCATCATCCAATTCTGCCGCCTGGACAGTGGAGACAAGCGCAATGTTCAGTACAGACAGGCCAACGACCTGCCGGAGCATACCAGATATACACTTTTTCATAATTTCTCCCGAAAAACTCAATCTCTAAAAATGCTCACCTGCTGTCAGCGGGACAAGCAACCAAGTATTCAAGATCATAGGATTGAACTGTTTGACTCAGCCTACATTAATCAGTTTTGTTTATAACCGACCACACTCTATACAGCAGCTCCACACACACCTCACCCTATTCTAAAAACGAATGGCATCAACGAATTCATGATGCTGATTCCCAAACAGACACATAAACACCTGGCAGGACGAGATAGGTATTGGTTGCTAAAGGGGTTAAAGCGCGTAGCCAATGGTACGCAACACTCTTCTATCCAACGGAATAGTTATAATTAAAATTGTTAATATCGGAACAACCATCAAGCGCTTTCAAACCAACATCTCACTATAAACATAACAAAAACGAATCAGATTAAACAAAGTAAATTCCTAAAAAAGAGACCTGGATTCAAGTTTCAAATGTTGCTCTATGATAATTGCATCTGACGGGGGATAACGGACAAATAGGTGTTCCAAAAAAAGTGAATTTTTATTGTCGACAAATCAGTTTTTTTAAAACAAATATGAAGAATTTGAAATTTTTATAGCAAGAACGAGACCGAGTTCACATCTATCGGCCTCATACTTAAGAGGCATAAAAGTGACAAAAAAATAAACAAGCTAATTAAAATCGTGGCCCGGAGTCAGGCCACGCCATTCAAACTATCAGGAACAACTAGCGGACCAGATACTGATAATCCACTGGGGGTTGTCGATAAATGGATTACGGTTACCCTGCAGTTCATATATCCGATCATTGCGACGCCGCTCAAAGCGGTCTACCGGATCCTGTTGACTCCAGTCGTACAGCGTACAGAGCACACCAATATTCGGAGCACCGGAGGAGGTTCTGGTATTGTTGATAATGTTCAGATCCGGCATATTGCCATCGCTGCCGTCGTAACGGGTGTCCATATAGAAAATCATGCGTGCCACATCCCCTTTCACTTCATCGCGAGGTTCCCAGGAGTCACCATCGGTATAGGTATCCGCCGCCTCACCTTCCGCTCTGCCACCGTTATCAAAGCTCTTACTGCCGCGGGAGCTATTGACCGTAACATCAGCCGGACGCAAGTGATGCAGATCGGTATAACCATATTGGCTTCTGTTTGGAAAGCCGAGGGATTTTGCCCACACATGCTCCCGGTTCCAGCTGTCGTTATCGTCACCTGATGAGCCAACCCGATCATTTTTACTGGCGCTGCGGCCGGTGTATAACAGAATGACATTATTGCGGTTGTTGGGATCTTCATCGGTATAACGCAGGGCATTCCAAACCTCGCTGTATGACAGCCTGGTGGGACCGGCACTGATGATATCGTGCAATGCCATTTTCAACGCATTCCCTGACAGACCTTGGGCATCACGATAATAGGCCGCTTCATTCACAGGACTGCCGGTATCGGTGCCATTGTCATTATTCCCGGAACTATTGCTACCGTCATCGCAGCGCTGACTTAACGGACCGGTTCCAGGGGATTCGGATCTACTGACCGACCAGTCAGCGACCGAATCGGTATCATCATTACTATTTCGGTAAATGGAAACATTCCGGGCATTAATACTCCAGCCGGAGAGTTTGTTTTCCCATGCCACCAAATCGACTTGGCCTGAACCATTTTTCAGTTCCACCCAATCCCCGCTGTTACCCAGAGAGAGGCTCATACCACTGATATCCGGTGATGACCCATACAGTGATCTGAAACCACTGGCACTGCGGGCGACGGTAACATAAGCGCCAGCAGAAACAGTGCCGGACAACGAATAGGTGGAGCTATTATCAGACAGACTGTATCCATTCAGACTGACCGCGCTGCAGCCGGGGTTGTACAACTCAATCCATTCTTCAGTACTGTCCGATCCTGGTGGATCATATAACACTTCGGAAATCATCAGTTCGGCATGACTGAAAGACGCCAATAACATCAATGCCGGCAGTAAACGTAAGGTAGGTCTCATTGTTCGTTCCTGTTTTATTAGTCTTGTAGGGTATCTGGAGCGTATATCCAAAACGGTAAAACGGAATATCTCTCACCAGCCATGTTATTCGACCAGTTTTTCGATCCGATGACAGCGCATGCATTACTTGTATGCCACCTGCCCAGATTCTGACCACTCAGTCAAGAAATGGGCCAATTCTCTATTCAGAAGCATTATTGTTAAATAACAAACACCCCACTCCTCCAAACTGGTTAACCAGGTATCTTTTTGGGCGACATCAAAAGCGCGAAAATGACACAGAGGTGCTTCTGGCAGGTGCACACTTGGTGCATTATTGTCCTTATACTCTTGATCATGAATTTGCTGACAGTAAGGTGAGAGGCTTCACGACATCCGACCCCAGCAGAAGCAACAGGATTGACCACAACAATGGCACCCTAACCACATCGGTCATTGACTGTTTTTACTCGTCACACAGCGATACACTGATCACTCCAGTCATTGTGGAGGTAACGGTGCCGTACTTTTTCGATCATCTGGTCGAGCAGCAGATCCAGCAGGCAGTCGACAGTGGTATGTTGGACAACCTGCCCGGACAGGGAAAACCTCTGATTTTAGACGACAACAGCATGGTCCCAGAATCACTGCGTGCCGGTTATCACATATTAAAGAACGCCGGTTTCCTGCCTCTCGAACTTGAAGAACGACGGGAAGCCATCCAGCTGAGAGATCTACTGGCCACCACCAAACAGTATGACGATGACGCCAGACAGGCAGATCTGCACGGACGGCTTGTACAACTGGAGCTCAAATTACGCATCAGAGGGTTTGATACTGAATTTCTGCAAGCGCATTTGCACAAACACCTACCCTGACCATTCAGCCTCCCACTTCACCTGCCGGCATTCTCCCTGCTGTTATTTAATTAAAAGATAGCAGGCATAAGTCCTTACAACTCATGTGTTCTATGAAACCACTGAAAAATGGCCTGTTTTCGCGCAGGACGTTGTCAGCCCCCGTCTCACACCCTCATTTACACCCGTAAATTGCGGTGTTGCGAGTGGTGCTTCCTCGCCGGTATCAAAGCTATCTCCTATTTTTCAGAGGCCCCCTATAAAATTCTTTAAAATTATCGCCATTCTTGATTTCATAGATGATTCATTGATCTGTGGACTTCTTGTTGCTATGTTCAGCGGCGAAGGAATGCAGAACCCCACAATAACAATATGAGGAAATCAAGCATGTCGCATACCTCCCTTCGCGCAGCCCTGGCAGCTTCGGCCATTCTGACCTTTTCCACTCTGGCTCAGGCGCAAACCATCCGCTTTGCCCATGTTGATCCGGCCGAATGGACCCAATCCAAGAAAGGTGCCGCCTCTCAGGTATTCAAAAATCTGGTGGAAGCAGAAACCGACCTGAAGGTTGAACTCTTTCCAGCCGGCTCCATGGGAAGTGAAACCGAACTGGTTCAGGGTGCTCAGGATGGATTGATTACGATGACCATGGTGTCTGGCGCATTTTCAAAGGTTTGTAAGGCCGCTTCAGTGACCGATATTCCGTATATGTTTTCATCCGCCCCTGTTGCCTGGAAAGTGCTGGATGGCAGTTTTGGTCAAGAACTGGCCGCTCACTGTCTGAAGGAAACCGGTCTGCGCACCCTGGCCTATGGTGAAACCGGCTTTCGGAGTTTTACCAATTCGAAACACCCCATTGCTTCTCCGGCAGACATGAAGGGCCTGAAATTCAGAGTCCAGACCATTCCCCTGTATCTTGAAATGGTCAAAGGCCTGGGAGCCGAACCACAGGGTATTGCCTGGGCCGAGGTACCCACCGCACTGGCCACTGGTGTGGTCGATGGTCAGGAAAATCCTGTTTCGGTTATTTACGGCAACAAGTTCTGGGAATTCCAGAAATACATGACACTGGACCGCCATGTATACGGCGTGGATTTCATTCTCATCAATGACGAGTTTTTCTCTTCTCTGTCAGCGGATGATCAGGCAGCCATTCAACGAGCCGCGACAGTTGCCGGTACAGTAGGCCGTGCCATTCAGCAGTTTGGCTCTGCCGAAGGTGTCTCCAAACTGATTCATGAAGGGATGGAGGTCACCCAACCCACCGCTCAACAATTGAATGAGTTTAAACAGCTGGCACAGCCATCCGTTAAAACCTACCTGCGCAAGGCTTTGGGCAACGATGCCAAATGGATCGATAAACTGGATGCCGCCGTCGCAGAGGCATCCAAGTAACAATAGTCCGGCCGGTCAGGCTGACCGGCCATTTAATAAGTGGTCGTTATGAAAACATTGATTGCATCCGTGCGTATGCACCTGGGTACGGTGTATGCCATTGGTACTGCTTTATGCTTGGCTCTTTTGTTTGCCGTCATCCTGATCAACGCCGTCTGGCGCTACGCCGCTGGAGGTTCGTTGGTCTGGGGCGAGGAAGCAGCAATTTACCTGATGATTTACGGTGTCATGATCGGTTGTGCCAAAGCCTACCTTGAAGACCGCCATGTACGGTTCAGCATCGGTATTGATGCTTTGCCTGATCGCTTCAGACTGATTGGCCTGCTGCTGGTGGATCTGCTGGTAACGGTTATCGGTGCCGGACTCTCGTGGTCAGGGTATGCTTTTATGGTCAAACGCGGAAGCATCGACTCCCCCGGCATGGGTATGCCCATGGCGGTATTTCAGTCAGCGATGGTGCTCGGTGGAGTGTTACTGACGCTGTCGGCGGTGGTACAGCTGATCTACCGGCTGACACATGGGAATGACGTCCCACCCTCATCCACTGAGTCTCTGCCCGATCAGGGAGTGGCGTCATGATTTATGGATTGCTGCTAATTGCGCTGATTATTGGCGTTCCGATTGCTTTCGCCCTGGCCGGCACACTGATGATATTTATGCTAACCGGCGATTTCCCTTACCACATCCGCATTGTTGCCCAGGAAATGTTTTCCGGAATCAGGTCTTTTCCGTTATTGGCCATCCCCTTATTTATTCTGGCCGGAGAGCTGATGAACGCCGCCGGCATTACTTCCCGTATTATCGACCTGGCAAACGCTATCGTTGGTCGTCTCAAAGCCGGGCTGGCACATGTGAATATCTGGGCATCGGTGATTTTCGCCGGGTTGTCAGGATCGGCTATTGCTGACACGTCATCCCTCGGCCGGGTATTTATTCCAGAAATGGAAAGTCATGGCTATAAACGCGATTTTGCCACAGCTCTGACAGCCGCCTCTTCAGTGATCGGGCCCATTATTCCTCCCAGTATACCTGTCATTATTTATGCTCTGACTGTTACTGGCGTGTCAGTTCCTGGCCTGTTTCTGGCCGGTGTAGTGCCAGGCTTGTTGCTGGCCTTGGGCTTATCAGCCTATGTGTATCTGCTGGCGGGCAAAACTCACCTCCAGGAAGAACGTGATGCCCGGTTTTCCCGCAGAAAAGCGCTGATGCGTGGTTTTATTCCCGTATTTATGCCGGTTTTTGTGGTTGGCTCCATCCTGCTTGGAATTGTCACCCCCACAGAAGCAGCTGCCTTTGCGGTCGTGTACGCGCTGGTCGTCGGCCTGGTGCTGTATCGCAGTATCAAAATCAAACAGCTGCCTGGCATTTTTTCCCGTGCCATGACTGACAGCGCCATCATTCTGATTATTATCGCAGCGGTGTCTGCGGGTAACTGGCTGCTGACCTTTAACCGTATACCCAACCAGATTACGGATACTGTTCTGGCATATGTCACTAGCCCCTGGACCTTTTTAATTGCCTGTAACGTGCTACTGTTGATTGTCGGTCTGTTTCTCGAAGGGACCGCTGCAATGCTGGTACTGGTTCCGATACTGCACCCTATCGCTATCTCCCTGGGTATCGACCCAACGCACTTTGGGATTGTGGTGATTTTCAATTTGATGATCGGTCTGATCACCCCTCCACTGGGTCTTTGTCTATTTGTCTCAGACGCGATTTCCGGGGTGGGTATGGCCAGGCTGACCAAAGCACTGATTCCGATGTTAATGGTGGAACTACTGGTGCTGATGCTGATCACCTTCGTTCCCACTTTGACCACAATTCTTCCCAGACTGGCAGGATACTGATAGATGATTCAATTAGGACTCATTGGTAAAGGCATTCAACGCACACAGGTGCATCAGCTGCATCAGGCGCTGGGCGAGCTGTGTGGTATTACCGTGAACTACCAGCTGCTGGATGCTGACCAGGAACCACACCTGAGCCTGGAGCAGCGGGTACAACGGGCAATTTCAGAGGGCTATCGCGGAGTCAACGTCACTCATCCATTCAAAGCTGAGGTCAGCGCCATGGTAAAACAGCATGGTGCTGTGCCGGAGACCCTCGGCTCCTACAACACACTGATTTTCACTGACGGCAACATTCGTGGCGAAAACACCGACTATAGCGGTTTCAAAGCCGGCTTTCAGAGGACATTCGACACTCTGAAACCGGGTGCAGTGTTATTGCTGGGCAGTGGCGGTGTCGGCCGTTCCATCGCCTTTGCGCTGGGCGAATTATCGGCCCGCCAAATTTTTCTTTACGACACCCGTCCAGAGGCAGCACACGTCTTGGCCGGGGTTCTGCAGGCGGCCGGTTATCCATGTGTAACAGTGACCGAGGATACGCTGACGGAGGTGGCCGCTCAGGTCGATGGTATTGTCAATGCGACCCCTATCGGCATGTATCAGTACCCTGGCATCCCCCTGGCCAAGACTGCCATCCAAGCACCGCGATGGGGATTTGACGCTATTTACACCCCAATGAACACGGAATTCATGATCGCGATGGATGCATGCGGCGCACAGACTATGAGCGGCTATGAGTTGTTTCTGAACCAGGGAGTCGATGCATTTGAACACTTTACCGGTATCTCTCTGAATCGCGATGCTGCGATTCAGTTCTACCTGCAAAAACGATCCATGTCATGCTGATAGACGATCAATAAGGGTGAAAACCATGCTAACCGACATCCAAAATCATGACTTGAGTTTGTATGAACAGCTCAAAAATGAGGTGCTGTTCGGTACCTACGAACCAGGTCAAAAAATGAAGGTCGAAGAACTGAAAAAACAATTCGGCGTCGGTCCCAACGCCGTGCGTGAGGCTCTAGTCAAACTGGCGGCACAGGGGTTAATTATCGCGGAGGATCAGAAAGGTTTCAGAATTCCTCCCGGCGATATGGACGAGCTTCAGGATCTCAGCCGTATACGCGCACTGCTGGAAAATGAAGGGGTTGGCCACTCCATCGACCACGGTGATCTGGAGTGGGAGGGCAAAGTCGCCGCCGCAACTCACAAACTCAATCAGATTGAGCAGCTGATGCTCAACGATCAAACCATGGTCAAGCAATGGACTCGCTATGACCAGGAGTTCCACCTGGCGCTCATGAGTGCCTGCGGTTCCCGGCTGCTGCTGAAAATGTATGCCGATCTGTTTACCCGGTACCGCCAATATGTCTTCAGAGAACTGAAAACCTATGGCTTTCGCGGCCAACAGATCATTGATGAACATAGTGCTATCAGCCAGGCGGCTCTGGCGCGGGATAAAGCCCGTTGCCTGGACCTGCTGCTGCAACACAACCATGCTTATCTGAGCCGGTCTCAGGCCTGACCATCATCACAGGAAGTTTCAGGCGATGTATGCTTCCATTGCCACAGTCTGCCGCCGGAAAAACCAGACAATTGCCGACGCCGGACTCACCGATATTGAAATATTTGAACACGATCTGATGGCAGAGCGCAGTACTGACCTGTTGATGCTCTAAAGCTCGTTTCATCTGACAGCCCAGTCAGGCTTGAGTCGCATTTGTGATGATGTCACCGAACGGGTGCAATGAGATGACGATCAGGGACAAGGAGCCTCCAATGCATTCGTCCGGGTAAGTGCTTTATCAGGTTTACGACCAGAAAAACATCATGATCCGAACGGGTACGGTTGCAACGCACTCACAGTCTTCGCTTTTGAGCCCATCCATCAATGAGAACCATTTCACAAAAAAGCACAAACAGAATTATTTTTCATCCTAACCTTCTAACCTTGTGTACATATGTAATATCGGTATCTTGAAAACTTTTCTGATATTTCGGTCAATTTTGCAACCATCCTGCGGGACTTTTTTTCTTTCTACCCAAGCAGACAAACGATAGAATTTCTATAGTCAGATGGTCACAGTGACCAACTCCGACAAATATGGTCACCTCTCATCCTCGATATTAGAGAATGTCATAACTAAATAGAGCTTGATTATCATTTATGTTTTAAAAATACCTTCAAATAATTATTCTAGCGCTATAGTTAGTGTAACTGTCCTGCATTGTTGCTCAGTTACCTGTCCTTCCTACAGAAAAGACAGACCATACGTTGCCAATGTTTAATAACAACAGTAGGAAAACAGTGAATGAGTTAATGACAGAAATACCAGGATCAAGAGAAGTTCCGCAGCAGGGATGTGGCAGTTTTTTTACGGTTTGGCTGAATGATCAGAGAGTGTCTACAGTTATGACATATATTTAACAGTTCTGATCCTGAATTACATGCTGTGAGCGGAATGTCAGGCAAATATCAATAGAGCCTGGCCTGGTGACATAAGCAGTTACCAGAACAATGGGAAAATTGAACATTTTCAAAAACGTGGAAACAACAACCGATAGGCATAAGTATGCATAAGAAGATATTAATTGCGATGTTAATTGTGGTTGCCTTGCCATTAATTAGTTTATGGTACACCAACTACTACAGGCTGGAGCAGGAAGTAGAAGTTCAGGTAAACGGGGACCTGACTCAGACAGCTGACGGGCTATTGGCTAAGGTAAACGATTGGTATGAAATGAACAGCAGGATGCTGAAACAAAACGTCCTCTTAAAATCCATCCAGTCCAACGAAGAAGCCCAACAAGAGCCAGTGCTGAAAGCCATCACAAGTACTTATGAATGGACCTATCTGGCTTACGCTATCGGGCAGGACGGCTATAAAACCGCGCGCAGTGACGATGTCGCCATCCTCAATGCAGATGGCACCAAGGCACACTTTCGTGGTGACCGTGTTTATTTCAAACAAATCGCGGCCGGTAACAAGATGGGGCAACAGGTATTGATGAGTCGCACCCTTGGACAACCAGCATTTATTCTTTGTGAAGCAATCAAATACCCTCAAATTCCTTCTCCCAAGCCCGGCGCATTGTGTATCGGTATGACAGTTACAAAAATGTCAGAAACGATTACCAGAGCCAAGATTGGCGAGACCGGATACGCCATTCTGCTGGACGAATCTAACAAAGTGATTGCCCGTGGTGGTGCTTCAGGCGCATCTGCATCTGGCGGGCTTGAAGATATGAGTGATAGCCCAGCCCTCGTTCAGGCCGTTAGCGCCAGAGGCGACAAACCTTACATCTATACCAGCTCCAATGTGAAAAAAATTGCATATTCTGTAACGTCTACCAATGGCTGGCGCTTGATCGTTGAACAGGACTACGACGACGCCTTTGCTCCGGTTATCGAAGCGAAGCGTAACTCATTGATTCTTCTGATAGTTACGGTTGTACTAACGCTGATTGTGTCGTTCTTCATGGCCAAACGTCTGGCGAAACCGATACAAAGACTCACCGGCATTGCTGACGATATCAGTCGCGGTACTTTCCATAACAAAATTGACGAATCATCAAGATCTGATGAAATCGGTGATCTTGCCAAAGCAATTGAAAGAATGAGTATCAGTATCTCAATCGCCTTTAGAAAACTGAAAGCCAAAAAATAATCAGGGTTGTACACAATGAGCGACTATAAGTCACTTTCAGAGATTATGGACGAACTGCGCAATCTGGCAGATCAAAAAGCCACCGGCTCTTTGTTTATTGTCAGCGATGAAAGACACTCCGCCTCTTTCGGTTTAGAAAAAGGCCGTATTGTTGCATTACAGTGCAGAGGACGATTTGGCGCACAGGCCATGACTCTGGTATCCAGAATCAAACAGGGTACCAGTCGATTTGAACTGTCTTCCAATTATCTGCGGAAAATGGATCTGCCCGATAACGAAGAGGTGATCAGGCAGATTCTTGATGCTCAGTCATCTGCTCCTGCAGCAGCTCCAGGTACGGCCAGAAGTGCTACTCCAACACCTCCTCCCATGCCAGCTTCTGCACCCAGGGCACTGAATATCAGTGCCAGTCAGAAGGCAGCCATCGAAGACGTATTGGTGGACTCTCTTGGCCCGATGGGCAGTATCGTGATGGACTCGATTGAGGACTGCAAAGACATGAGTTCGATCGTCATGGCCATCAAAGAGGTGGTGGAAACACCCGAGATCGTGCAGAGCCTGGTTGGTAAGATCAAAGATATCCTGACGGGAAAATAATTTTTCCAACCGCTCACCCGGCAACCGACCAATAGCGTTCGCCTATCGGTCGGTTTTTCTGTGGATGCACGAAATGTTTCCTGCAACCATTCACAGCAAATGACTTCCTCGACCCTTCTGCAGCCGTTGATGAAGCACTGTTCGGGTCATGGAACCGAACTCATGCCGCTTTCATCAATCCCGTTTTTGCCAACAATTCCAGTGCTTTCAAACGGGCATCAAGCTGATGAACAGGAATGGAGACAATCAGCTCGTCTGCCTGAGTCTCAGCCATAAAACTCTGCAACTTCATTCGCACCGTATCTACTGATCCCACCAATGCATATGTCAGCGTATGCTCGACAGCGGCTTTCTCCATCGGCGACCAGAAGGACTGCATGTCATCAACCGGTCTCGGAAACGCTCTGTTCGCCCCCCGCCGAAGATTCACAAACTGCTGCTGAACAGATGTCATCAGATATCGGGCTTCTTCGTCAGTGTCTGCCACCACTGCCATGACACCTACCATGACATAAGGCTTTTCCAAGTGGACTGACGGTTGGAAGTAATGCCGATAAAGCTGTATTGCTTCCAACAGATGATCCGGCGCGAAGTGCGAGGCAAACGAATAAGGCAAGCCCATTTGCGCAGCCAATTGAGCACTGTAAAGACTGGACCCCAATAACCAGAGCGGAACTTTGCTGCCAACACCCGGCACAGCCACGGTCTGTTGATCCGCCTGGCGTTCACCCAGATAACGTTGTAATTCACGAATATCTTCCGGGTACTGGTCAACACTCGCGTTCAAATTTCGTCGTAACGCTCTGGCTGTAGCCATATCCGTCCCCGGTGCTCGCCCGAGCCCCAGATCCACGCGATCAGGAAACAGTGCCGCCAAGGTGCCAAACTGCTCAGCAATCACCAATGGAGAGTGATTGGGTAGCATGATACCACCGGCACCTATCCGTATTTTTTGAGTAGAGGCGCCAATGTGTCCGATTACAACTGAAGTAGCCGCACTGGCAACGGCGGACATCCCATGATGTTCAGCTAACCAGATACGGTGATAACCATTTTGTTCCGCATTGATCGCCAATTGACGGCTGTTTGCAAACGACTGAGAGACACTCTCACCATCGTTTACAGGTGCCAAGTCCAGTATTGAAAAGGGAATCATTTTATTCACCAAAAAATCGAAATCGGCCTTCTACATGGTGACAATTACAAATAATTGCAAGATAAATTTTTCCCGGTTTTTTTTACCTGTCCGCCAAAACGCGTGAAAGCCTATAAATACAAACTCAAACGGCAATAAACCCATTGCGACCAAGTGCATGTCTGGCAACGCCAAATGGTGGAAAAACTTATCCAATACCGGCAACCCGGTTTGACAGCCCGAGTATAACCATGTTTTTTTATTAAATAGGCGTTTAATAAAACGAGGGTTCAATCATGCCAAAAGTTGGAATGGCAGCGATCAGACGCCCGCAATTGATTGACGCGGCGATGGAAGCAATTAATCAGGTTGGACTGCACAAAGCCAGTGTGGCAATGATCAGTGATCTGGCCGGAATGTCGCCGGCTATCATCAATCACCACTTCGGTGGTAAAGATTATTTGCTTGAGGCCACTATGCGTTCGGTATTACGCAAACTGTCTGAAAGCGTCATGACAGAATTGAGCAAAACCCACCCGGATGACGTGGTGGGTCGGATTAAAGCCATCGTCAAAGGCAATTTTGATCCCCACCAGACTGACGCAAAAGTGGTCAAGACCTGGCTGGCATTTTGGTCTGAGTCAATGCATCACCCGGCACTGTTCCGTTTACAGCGGGTGAATGAAAAACGTTTGTTTTCACACTTAAAACTGGAGCTAAAACGGATTTTACCTGCTCCACAAGCCCACAGGGTGGCCCAGATGCTGGCGGCCCTGATTGATGGTATCTGGCTGCGCGGCGCATTAAGTCAGCGCGGCATCAACAGTGAACAGGCACAGCAACTGATTCACGCATGCCTGGAAAGACAATTACCAGCCGAGGTATTGGTCAATCCGAACCGTTATCGACCAGAAGCTCGCACAAAAAATAAGGTTAAGACATGAGTCAAACACAATTGTACATTCACGGTCGGTATCAACCTGCCAGTTCAGGTGAAACCTTTACCACCCTGAATCCGGCCAACGGTGAGGTGCTGGCAGAAATACAGCAGGCATCTCTGGCCGATGTCGATAAAGCCGTTGAATCAGCCCAACAGGGATTTAAAACCTGGTCGGCGATGAGCGGTGTTGAACGTGGCCGCATTCTGCTCAAAGCCGTTGCTATTCTGCGCGAGCGCAACGATGAACTGGCACGACTGGAAACGCAGGATACCGGAAAACCACTACAAGAATCCCTGTACGTGGATATCGTCACCGGTGCAGATGTCATCGAATACTATGCCGGTCTGGCAGCCACCATACATGGCGAACAGCAAAACCTTGGCACCAACAATTTCTTTTATACCCGGCGTGAACCGCTTGGCGTCTGCGCCGGGATCGGCGCCTGGAACTATCCAATTCAGATTGCCATGTGGAAG
Source organism: Gynuella sp. (assembly GCF_050297175.1). NCBI lineage: Bacteria > Pseudomonadati > Pseudomonadota > Gammaproteobacteria > Oceanospirillales > Saccharospirillaceae > Gynuella > Gynuella sp. The sequence continues at coordinate 17,186 of NZ_JBNKSF010000008.1, forward strand.
GCCGGCCCGGCACTGGCTGCTGGCAACACCATGATATTCAAACCGTCGGAAGAAACTCCGCTGAGCGCATTAAAACTGGCGGAAATCTTTACCGAAGCCGGCATGCCTGACGGGGTTTTCAATGTGGTTCAGGGCGATTACCGAGTCGGTCAGGCACTGTCACGTCACCCACACATTGCCAAGGTATCGTTCACCGGTGAATGCGGTACCGGCAAAAAGGTCATGGCCGATGCCGCCGGCACACTGAAGTCCGTAACCATGGAACTGGGTGGCAAATCGCCACTGATCATCTTTGATGATGCCGATCTTACCAACGCAGTGTCCGGTGCCATGCTGGCAAATTTCTACACTCAAGGTGAGGTCTGCACCAACGGTACCCGGGTGTTCGTTCATGACCGCATTTATGACGCATTTCTCGAGCAGTTACAGCAGCGCACCGAAAAAATGGTTCTCGGTGACCCTGTTGACATGAACACTCAAGTCGGAGCCCTGATCTCCGCCGATCATATGAAAAAAGTCATGGGCTACATCGAAGCCGCCAAAGCTGCGGGTGCCCGACTGGTCTGTGGCGGTGAGCGTGCCACTGAAAACGGCCTCGACCGGGGCTTTTTCATCAAACCAACGGTATTTGCGGACTGCAGCGACGACATGCCGAACGTCCGCGATGAAATCTTTGGTCCGGTCATGTCGGTCCTTCGTTTCAGTGACGAAGACGAAGTCATCCGCCGTGCCAATGATACGGAATATGGCCTGGCTGCCGGCTTGTTTACCACCCACCTAGCGCGCGCCCATCGTGTCATCGGCCAGTTGCAGGCCGGTATCTGCTGGATCAACAACTGGGGGGCATCACCGGCGGAGATGCCTGTTGGCGGTTATAAACAATCTGGCATTGGCCGCGAAAACGGCCTTGAGACCCTGGCGCACTATACCCAGACCAAAAGCATTTATGTCGAACTGGGAGACGTGGACTGCCCATACAGCTGAAACTGATCAATTTCGAATCCAGAACACTGAAGAGCGCAATGACTCAAATGACATACGATTACATCATAGTGGGAGCCGGTTCAGCTGGCTGCGTACTGGCAGACCGGCTCAGTGAAAGCGGCAGCCATAGCGTACTGCTACTGGAGGCCGGTGGTAGTGATCGCAGCATTTTCATTCAGATGCCGACGGCGTTGTCCTACCCAATGAATACCGCAAAATATGCCTGGCAGTTCGAGTCCGAAGCAGAAGCCGGTCTCGACGGCCGTAAACTGCACTGCCCGCGCGGACACGTGCTGGGCGGCTCATCGTCTATCAACGGTATGGTATACGTACGTGGTCATGCCTGTGATTTCGATGAATGGCAGGAGCACGGCGCCAAGGGTTGGAGTTATCAGGACTGTCTGCCTTACTTCCGTAAGGCTGAGAGTTGGGCCGGTGGAGCCGACGACTACCGGGGAGGAAGCGGGCCGCTGGCAACCTGCAACGGCAATGAGATGAAACTCAACCCGTTGTATCAAACCTTCATCGATGCCGGCGCGGAAGCTGGTTATCCAGTCACCAAAGACTATAACGGTTACCAGCAGGAAGGTTTCGGACCGATGCACATGACCGTTAGAGACGGAGTGAGGGCATCCACCTCCAATGCTTATCTGCGCCAGGCCATGCAACGCTCTAACCTGACAGTCATTACCGGGGTGGTCAGCCGTCGGGTGATTCTGGACGGCAAGACGGCGCGTGGCATCGAATATGAACAGCACGGTCAGATCTTAACTGCCACCGCTAATCGCGAAGTGATTTTGGCGGCCGGTTCGGTCGGGTCGCCACAGTTGCTGCAGTTATCCGGTATTGGTCCGGCACAGGTGTTGCGCGATGCCGGCGTAGAGATGGTCCATGACCTGCCCGGTGTCGGGGAAAATCTGCAGGATCACCTGGAGGTTTATTTTCAGTATTACTGCAAACAACCCATCACCCTGAACAGTAAGCTTGGGCTGATCAGCAAAGGACTCATCGGTACCCGCTGGATCCTGTTCAAAGACGGTCTCGGTGCCACCAATCATTTTGAATCCTGCGCGTTTATCCGTTCCCGCGCAGGTCTGAAATGGCCGAACATTCAATACCACTTCCTGCCGGCAGCCATGCGCTACGACGGTGGTAAAGCCATAGCCGGTCATGGATTTCAGGTCCATGTCGGCCCGAACAAACCTCAGAGCCGTGGCCGAATCTGGATAAAATCCGCCGATCCCCATGCCAAACCCAGCATTCAGTTTAATTACATCAGTACCGAACAGGACAAACAGGACTGGCGTGACTGTATCCGCTTGACTCGCGAAATCATTACACAGTCTGCCTTCGACGATTACCGTGGTGACGAAATTCAGCCCGGCAAAGATATCCAGACCGACGAGCAGATTGATCAGTGGGTGAAACAGAACGTGGAAAGCGCCTACCACCCATCCTGTTCCTGCAAGATGGGCGCCGATGATGACCCAATGGCGGTGCTCGACAGCCACTGTCGGGTACGTGGTATCGAAGGGTTGCGGGTAGTGGATTCATCCATTTTTCCAACCATTACCAACGGTAACCTCAACGCTCCGACAATCATGGTAGCAGAGAAAGCCGCTGACCTGATTCTCGGCAATGATCCTCTGCCCCGTGCCAATGTGCCGGTGTGGATAGATCCGGACTGGCAACAGCTGCAACGTCCGGCAAAATAATAAAACGGCCATGCTGGCCAGAGTAAGAAAACAAATATCAGTACTTGGGAGGAACAACATGAAGACCAAAACGACTAAGAGTAATTTGCTTACGAAGGTGATGCGTGGTGCTGCGGCAGTGGCCGCGTTATCTGTTTCCATGAGCTATGCCGCCTCATGCGATGAAGTACGCTTCTCCGATGTTGGCTGGACGGACATTACTGCCACCACAGCTGCTACCAGCGAAATTCTTGCCGGCCTTGGCTACAAAACCAAAACACAGTTGTTGTCCGTACCAGTAACGTACAAATCACTGGCCAATGACGATATCGACGTGTTTCTGGGCAACTGGATGCCCACCATGGAAGGTGACATTGCCAAATACCGTGAAGCCGGTACAGTGGAAACCATTGGTATGAACCTGGAAGGGGCAAAATATACGCTGGCCGTTCCCAAATATGTATACGACGCCGGAGTTAAAAGCTTTGCCGATATCGTTAAATTCAAAGACAAGTTCAAAGACAAGATCTACGGCATCGAACCTGGCAATGACGGCAATCGTCTGATACAGGACATGATTGATACCAATGCATTTGGTCTGAAGGATTTTGACCTGGTGGAGTCAAGCGAAGCCGGCATGCTGTCACAGGTGGCCAGATCGGTAAAACGCAAACAATGGATCGTATTCCTGGGCTGGGCACCACATCCGATGAACGCAAACGTCGACATGGAATATCTGAGTGGCGGTGACGACTACTTTGGCCCCAACTATGGCGGCGCCAACGTTTATACCAATGTACGCAAAGGCTATATCGGCGAATGCAAAAATGTTGGCCAACTGCTGACCAACCTGAAGTTCTCTCTGCCGATGGAAAACGAAATCATGGGCGCCATCCTGGATGAAGGAAAAGATCCCAAAGTTGCCGCTAACAGCTGGCTGAAAGCTCATCCGGAAGTATTGGATGGATGGCTCAAAGGTGTTACCACCGTTGACGGCAAACCTGGCCTGGCAGCAGTCAAAGCATATTTGAACATTTAATAAATCTCTGAATATCAAAACTGTTTCGTGCCACCGCAATGGTCAGGTGCGAAACAGCAAAGGTTCTGAGGATTACAGATCTGCCTTACAGGTCAACACCCTCACCCCAGGGCCTGCCACTCTGGTCCGCCTTAGGGCCTTATTGCCGCCAGAAACGGCCATTGACCTTACGATCCTGGAGTTTTTTGAATGAACTGGTTAATTGAACACAAACTGCCGATAGGCGACTGGATGGAAGTCTTTTTTGACTGGCTGACACTGCATGCATCCGGTTTTTTTGATCTTATATCGATCTCTCTTGAATGGCTGATTTTATCATTAGTCGACCTTTATCTATGGCTGCCACCGCTGGTTATCATCGGCGTCACTGCTGCATTGGCCTGGCTGCTGCACCGCAGCATCGGACTGGTGGTATTTGTCATCCTTGCGCTACTGCTGATTCTCAATCTGGGCTATTGGGAAGAAATGATACAAACCTTCGTACTGGTCATTACCGCTACCTTTTTGTCGGTCATCATTGGCATCCCCATTGGTATCCTGGCAGCTCACAATAAATGGTTTTATTCCATACTGCGACCAGTACTGGATTTAATGCAGACGATTCCAACGTTTGTATATTTGATCCCAACCCTGGTGCTATTCGGTCTTGGAGTAGTACCAGGGTTGATTTCAACCATTATTTTTGCCATTGCCGCACCGATCCGTCTGACCTATCTGGGTATCAGTCGGGTGCCCGAAGAACTTATTGAAGCGGGCCGCGCCTTTGGCTCAACCCCCACACAATTGTTATTAAAAGTGGAATTGCCAGCCGCCACGGCCAGCATTATGGCGGGGATTACCCAATGCATAATGTTATCACTGTCGATGGTGGTCATTGCCGCACTGGTCGGTGCCGACGGTCTCGGCAAGCCGGTGGTTCGCGCACTCAATACCGTCAACATCTCCCAGGGCTTTGAAGCAGGTATTGCTATTGTCCTTGTTGCCATCATTCTTGACCGGATATTTAAAACACCCGGCAATAATCAGGAGGCTTAGCCATGCCTACGATCAGCATTCGGAATCTAGATGTGATCTTCGGTCAGCAGATCACCGAAAGTTTGAAATTACTCGACCAGGGCAAAAGCCGTCAGGAGATCATCGATATCACCGGCGATATCGTCGGTGTTCAGAACGCCAGTCTGGATATTGAAGAGGGTGAAATCTGTGTTCTTATGGGACTGTCCGGATCGGGAAAATCAAGCCTGTTAAGGGCAGTTAACGGACTCAACGTCATCAGCCGTGGAGAGCTATTGGTACAAGATGGTGAACGCATGGTCGATCTTGCCAACTGCGATGAAAAAACCCTTCGTCATCTGCGAGCCAAACGAATCTCAATGGTATTTCAGACATTTGCCTTAATGCCATGGCTGAAAGTCATCGATAATGTTGCCTATGGTTTGGAAGTCATGGGCATGAATAAAAATGACCGCCATAAGAAAGCCATGGAGCAACTCGACATGGTCGGACTGGCGGATTGGAAGGACAAATACCCCCATGAGTTGTCAGGCGGCATGCAACAGCGTGTGGGATTAGCCCGCGCATTTGCGATGGACAGCGATATTCTGTTAATGGATGAGCCATTTTCCGCCCTGGACCCATTGATACGTCATCAGTTACAGGAAGAGTTGATCACCCTGCAAAAAAGCCTGAACAAAACTATCCTGTTTGTCAGTCATGATCTTGATGAAGCACTGAAGATCGGTTCCAAAATCGCCATCATGGAATCGGCACGCATTATTCAGTGTGGGGCGCCGGCCGATATTGTATTGAGCCCGGCCACACCTTACGTGGAAAACTTTGTCGCTCATACCAATCCGCTGAACGTGCTTGAAGGACACACACTGATGACGGAGGCCAAGGCCCTGGAACAACAGGATGGACGCCTGCTGGCAGACCCTCATCATCAAGTCTGGCTGACGGTAGAAGAAGGCAAGGTGGCTGGCGCAGAAATGAATGGCAGCGGGCCGCTCAAACTGCAGTATTGCGAAGCCGATCAGGACAATCAGGTTCCCGCCTGCGGCACCCTGGCGATGACATCTCCCAAGGTCTCCATGCGACGTGCCATAGAACTGTGCTACAGCACTGAACTGCCGGTTATTCTGGTGGAAAACGGCAAACTGGAAGGTGTACTCTGTGACCAGAATTTTTATTACGCACTGCTCGGAAAACATTTTACGGCCAGTGATACTGCCAAAATCTGAGCAAATCGGGGGGATATAAAAAGCTCTCATACCCTTCGAAAAGCTGATGGTGTTCAGGCTGATTCTGACTATGCTAAGGCCCCATAATGGAACCTGCTGACATTGGAGGAAGAAATGCCCGGAACCTATAAAATCACAGATAATGGCAAAACATTATTTGTGAAATGGCAGGGAAGTCTACTGGACACCCGGCTATTGGATTTGACCACGGAGCGGTATCAGGATACCCGGCTATGCAACGGTATGACCGAGGTGATCGATACCCGTTCAGCCATCATTGAAAGACCTGCAGACAAACCCGCACTGGTTCGCGCTATCAACCAGATGGCGATGGTCTATCAGGAAATCCGCAAACACATTAAAATTGCCAGAATGCTGATCGTGGCACCGGATCAGGTGATGTTTGAACAAGCGTCGGAATTCCGGCTGCTGATGGCAAGGCAAAGTGTCGATGTTATTTTGTTCAGCTCACCACAATCACTGAGTTATTTCCTGCCTTACAGTCCAGTGGAGCTGGAAGATATTTTTGTCAGCCTTAGCATGGAATGCCTGGCCAATTTCCGTCAACAGGCTTGATGCATCTATCACTCAGTTAGCTGTCAGTTTAAGTTTCGATTAAGTCAGTCAATTTAACATAGCCCAAGCATATTTCGCTTGAGGTTATGTATGAAACGCATTTTTATTTCCATTGGCATACTGCTGATATCCCTCTCAGCCCATGCTGCCCAACTCGATTTAACCCCTTACAAAGGTCAGGTGGTCTATGTCGATTTTTGGGCATCCTGGTGTGGCCCGTGCCGGGCGTCGTTTCCATGGATGCAGTTAATGCACCAAAAATACCACCAGAAAGGTCTCACCATCATTGCTGTCAATGTTGATCAGGAGGCCGATCTGGCCGCTGAATTCCTTTCCAAATATCACCCCAAATTTAACATAGCCTACGACCCTGACGGTCAGCTCGCCCAGGAATATGGTGTCAGTGCAATGCCTACAAGCTTCCTGATAGATCGTAACGGAAACATCAAAGTCAGCCACAAAGGTTTTCACAAAAACAAAGTGGATGACTACGAACGCGAAATCCAACAGCTGTTGTCGGAGTAATCAGACATGTTTGGAAAATACCTGGTAATCGTGTTGCTGACCATGCAACTGCCCGCTTGTACCCTGGGGGTAAAACCATGGCAGCGGGATCTGCTGGCAAAGCCGCAAATGGCACTGGACAGCCAGCCGATACAAAATTCATACAACGAACATATTTATTTTAGTAAAGAAGCCAGCTCTGGCGGCAAAGGTTTTGGCGGTGGAGGTTGCGGATGCAATTAACACAGAATCTACGCACTCGCCTGACCCTGGCGACAGGCGCCCTGCTGGGTGCAACAGGCAGCGCCCATGCGGCCCAGGATGGAGACTGGCTGGTCAGCTCCGGATTGCTGGTCTACAGCGAAGGCGATAACCGGGTGACAGCTGTTGAACCGGTTCTTAACCTGAAACGCGAATACGATGACGAAAGTGCACTAAATATACGGCTGGTGTTCGATACTCTCAGCGGTGCATCTCCAAACGGTGCTGCCATTGCTAACGTCGACCAGACGTTTACTGGTCCATCTGCCAATTCATCCGCCCGCTCCAGCCACCAGACACAAACACGTGCTTCGGGAAGTACATCATCCAAAGATGACCATGAAGATGAGGATGAGGACGGCGCCAATAGAGTCTATACGACCCATGCCGGAGATCTGCCGGTGGCACCGCATTTTGAAGACAACCGTTATGTTTTGTCTCTTGGATGGGAAAAACCGCTGGACAGCGATACCAAAATCAACCTGGGCGGAACCTATTCCGGAGAAAGCGACTTTCAATCCTTCAGTGGCAACATCGCCATCGCCCAGGATCTGTTTGGTAAAAATACCACCCTGTCAGCGGGTATCAATTATGAACTTGACCTGATCAATCCCAATGGAGGTCTTCCCGATCCACTGAGTTCTTATGGCAGTTCAAATAAAGATAAAGATCACGATACTAAGCAGGTAATTGACGGCATTGTAGGGTTTACTCAGGTCATCAACCGGCGCTGGATTACGCAACTGAATTACTCTATCAGCACCAGTTCCGGTTATCAGAACGACCCCTATAAAATTCTGACCGTGGCCGACAACGGTAACCTGGTCAGTGATCCGGCCGGTACGGACAGCTATTTGTATGTTTATGAAAACCGCCCTTCAGATCGCCTTAAACAAAGCATCTACTGGCAAAACAAGTTCGCATGGTTCAAAGATGACGTACTGGATATCTCATATCGTTATATGACGGATGACTGGGGAATTCGTTCTCATACTGCGGATGTCAGCTATCACTTCCAGCCTGGCAACCGCTTTTATCTGCAACCGCATTATCGGTATTACCAGCAGACGGCTGCGGATTTCTATCAGCCATTCCTGAATGCCGGCGATGAAGTTGCAGTAGACGCTTCCAGCAGCCATACCTTGGTGGACTACGCCTCTTCTGATCCACGGCTCGGCGCGTTCTCAGCAGATACCTATGGTTTGACCCTGGGTATTCCTCTCGCAGGTCCCGATCAGGAGATTGCCATCACCCTAGAGCACTATCAGCAGCACGACCAGAATGACGTGAAAAGCGTGGCCAGTGGTAGCAACCTCGATGGTATGAGCCAATTTGCTGAACTGTCTGCCAACTGGATACAGCTAAGTTATACCTTCCGCTGGTAAGCGCACATGGGCTCCGGCCATTACGACTGACAGCAGGTCCGGCAATATTGCGAAAAATCTCGCTGGAATTGCCGGACCTGCCTTCGCATTCAATCAATTGCAGATTTTCCTGCCACAGGCAATGAACTCAACCAGAGTATGTGTCCGTTAACCCGGCAACCAGGCAGACCGGATTGGTCTCTTTGATGGTCGCGCCGAGAAATCTATCGTGGAGCTGATATACTGCTGATGTGTCGGTAGCAGTCTCAATCTGACAGATACCACATCCCTATTGAATCCAGTTTCAGGACAACAGCATCGTTAACAGGTATCACTATGAGTTTTCAATTTCAGCTGTCCCAGTTTGATGACTACACGAAAGCCGCATTTCCGGCCATGGCCAGCCCTTGTGAGATTCTGTTTGACAGTACCGATCTGGAACAAGTGATGGCACTTGGCCTTGAAGTGAGGGCAGAAACCTGGCGCATTGAGCAGAAATTCAGTCGTTACCGACATGACAACATCATTCATAAAATCAACAACGCCTGTGGCAAAACGATTCACGTAGACGACGAAACTGCCGACCTGCTGGATTTTGCCAATCAGATATATGAGTTGTCCGAAGCCCGTTTTGATGTGACCTCTGGCATTCTGCGCAAGGTATGGAAATTCGACGGCTCAGATCAACTGGCCGATGAAAAAGCCATTGCCACACTGTTGCCATTGATAGGCTGGCATCAGGTCAACTGGTCCCGCCCCTATCTGACACTTCCCGAAGGCATGGAAATCGACCTGGGGGGCATCGGTAAGGAATATGCCGTCGATAAGGTCTTCTCACTACTCACCCAGCGTTGCGAACATGCATTACTGGTCAATTTTGGTGGGGATCTACGTGCAAAAGGGCCTCGCAAAGATGGCAGTGCCTGGAAAGTTGGCGTTGAACAAATAGTCCCAGAACAGCAAATACGACACCTTGAAATGACTGCTGGTGCAATGGCAACCAGTGGTGACAGCCGCCGCTATCTGCTCAAAGACGGCATTCGGTACAGCCATATCCTCAACCCCAAAACCGGATGGCCAGTCATGAATGCCCCACGATCCATTACTGTGGTAGCCCCGACCTGCGTAGAAGCAGGCATTTACTCCAGTCTGTCACTCATGATGGGGGATGACGCAGAAAAATTTCTTGAGGAACTGGACATCCGTTATTGGAGCGTTCGGTAACGTATCTATGGCGGTCTAAACCGAACGGGAAACTTGTTCAAGGGTGTGAGACAGTCTCATTAGTACATCACAATGAGTAGGTCACTATGATGAAGAATGTAGACATGGAAATCAGGGTCAATAAGCATTAGCGGTACCACTCGCCCGCATCAATACTATTCCTATTTTTCAGAGGCCCCAAATGTTTACCAAGCAATTGTGGTTCAAGTCGTTATAAAAATAATGTCATGCACCTACACAAGTGTATCTGCAACCATCGCTTGATGGTTTTTCTCATAACTGATGTCAATGATGGTCAATCTGCAGCAAATCCCAGGCAGTTTAGGGTTCTGAGCAGACCAAAACAGAATACAGCAAAGATCACCATTTAAAGCCACCCAGATGACTGACCAACGTTTCCGTTTGCCGTTTAACGCCATGACTATACGAGACAGCCTGATCAACCTGTTCATCTACTTTCTGTGACAGCGCAGACAGGCGTTTAATCGCGTGCTGGAGTTCCTGACTGATGTCGGATTGCCCGTTCACCGCTGCTGCAATCTGGTTCGACATCACACTGACCTGGGAAAATGCATCAAAAATTAATTGGAGTGAGACTTTTGCCTCTTCAATTTTCCTTACTCCCTGTTTGCTCGACTCACTCCCCTTACTGAACAGCTCCACACCGTTTTCAGTGCTGACCCTCAGACGTTCAATTTTCTGGATAATTTCTCTGATGCTGTCATGCGTCTTGGTAGCCAGTGCCCGAACCTCATCGGCCACAACAGCAAACCCTCTGCCGTTCTCTCCCGCCCTGGCGGCTTCAATCGCGGCATTCAGCGCCAGCATATTGGTCTGTTCGGCGACCCCCTGAATCACGCCAATAATTTCAGTGATGGAATCAACATCCATTTGTAAACTGGACATGGACACACGGGTCTGCTCCAGAGTGACATCCAACTCCTGAATAGCCTGCACCGTCTGCTCCACGGACAACTGTGTGACTTCTGCATTTTTATGGGCATTAGCGGCAGCATCAGCAGTCACCCTGGCATGTTCAGCAATACCTTGAGAAGCATCATTGCTTTTATCCAGAGCAGCAGAAATCGCATTGACTTCCGTATACTGCTTCATCACCAGTGAACGGCTGACATCAAAAGTATTATCCATGCTAACAACCGACTGGCTGACCTGGCCGGTTACCTGACCCAGTGCCGACGTTGAATTCTGCAATTTCTGCATGAACTGATTAAAATATCCTACCAGCATGCCAATTTCATTCCGCGAATTGCCAGACAGTCGCTTGGTCAGATCCCCCTCACCTTGAGAAATGTTGTACATGGTATCCGTCAACGCCAAAATCGGTCTTCTGACCAACCAGGTGAGCAATATGAATATCACACAGGCCAGTAATGACAATAACACCAGGATACTGACTACAGTCATCTGCAACTGTATGTCCAATTGCCGATTCAGGTAATCTGAATTCAATTGCAGGTAACTGATTGCAATCGGATCTTCCCCGGCTTCGGCATATTTAAGTTCTATCGAAATAAGATTGCTGAGATCCGGCAATTCACTCACAACCTGAGTATCTTCATTTTCATGTTTACCCAAAGCGTGGCTGAGTTTTCCATTTTCAACGATATATACTGCATCGATATTCGGACTATCTATGGTAGCGCGCAACACTCCATCCACTGTATTCAATTCATAATTCCAAAGTGCAGGCGGAAGCGAGGAAGCAATAAACTGACTAACCGTCTCAGTTTGATCGGCAAGTGCATTACGCCACTTCTGGACATTCAAATAATAATCAATCGCTGCACTAACCGATAACAACAACGCCATAACCAGGATGGCCCATAAGGTGATGCGGAGACTTAACGAATTGACTTTAAATAGGCTCATTATCTTCCTCACAAACACTTACTTTAGCTTTATCCTTCGCATTAAGCTGAGCTAACCGGCTCCCTACCTGATATCGGCAAGGGTACTGAACGCGACCTAGTCACCCTGATAATCGAAAAAACAACCATGGCAGCGTCAACTTCATTTCAGATACAAATGACATTTCGTCTGTTTTATATTCTCCGACAATATCTATTTCGAAACTCACTCAGAATGCAGACGCCACCGCCATACCTTTCGCGTTTCTTATGTCAGCGACCTACACCTAAGACTAGCAAAAAAAACAAATTTACCATGAAATTAACCTTTACCTTCGCTACAAAAATCCAGTATCACAGATCCACGTACGGTTAAAAAATCTCTGACAATCCCAAGAGAAGCATTTAAACAGGCCTTTCAATCGATCTTCTCTGCCAAAAACAATCTGAGAAACATCTGACTACCGCTGCCTTCGCGAAAATAGCCTGAGTGGATCCAGGTGCCGCCCAGCAAAAATGCTTGTTATCCATAATGGTGCAGCATGGAGGTTAGCAGCCATACCGAATCCGACAACTATGCATGAAGATATCCGCATGTTTTAACCTGATAATTTGACAACCAGCTGTTGATGAACAAGACTTTAAGTGGAACAAAGCCCACGAATACTCATAAAAATGGTTCTCACGGAATGTTCAAAATCCCGTTTGAAAAATAATTTATCGCCGTGGCACCGCCCCCTTAATTCAGCCCCCGGAGCCTGAGCAAAAGTTTTATTGCAAAAATTATTCAACCAGACGACTAATAAAAAAACCAAGCAAGAGATAATAATTCGGAGTATTTATGAATTTTTCCAATCTCATTAAAATAATATTGATTGTATTCTTGTCTCAATTCGCCAAAGCAGAAGTCACGATTGATGTTGATCATGCCAACCCACCATTTATGTATCTGAGTGGTGGTAAAGCTAAAGGTATTTATCCAGCACTGATCTCAGCAGCGTTTAATAAAATAGGCGAACCTGTCGTCATAAACGCTCTTCCATGGTCCAGAGCAATTGAAGATATTGATAGTGCTCAAACAGGCATCGGCGGCATTTATAAAAATTCTGAAAGACTTAAAAAATACGATTACAGCGAACAGATTTATGTGGATAGGCTATTGGTCTACTACAATAAATCCAAGATAGTGTCCTTCAACAGCGTCGACGATTTAAAAGGAATGGAAGTTGGTGTTCTTCGCGGGTGGAGCTATGGTGACGCGTTTGATACTGCTCTCAAATCAGGTGATATTAAAGTCAGTGAAGTTACTTCAGACAAACAAAATTTCAAAAAACTAAATGCGGGACGTCTGGATGCGGTGATAGCGATCGAAGTTGCGGGCTCAATACTCATGCGGGAATACCCAAACATTGCCGTGTCAGCGACGCCGATAGCCGAAAATCCAACGTATCTGGCCTTCTCAAAAAAAGCCAACATGACCGCCCTACTGGACAAGTTCAATAAAGCAATCACTTCTCTCCGGGAATCAGGAGAATTTGACAAAATCGTTCAAAAAGAACTAACGAACTAATACTTCATCGTCAGGCTGATAAAAATATCAGCCTGATGGTTTTTTCAGGCAAACAACATCCTGGATATATTTGCGTACAACGCCCAGGATATTTATCGGGTTGAGTGTCTGTTTTTTGAATGTATGAATATCATTTTCAAAGTGTACGTAGACCACAGACATCACAGCATGTGCATCCCTTGGTTTGGCTAACGCCTTCATCCATGACAGTCGCAATTGGGTGAATCACCCGGTTGAGCAAAGGACCGTATTTCGCCACAGACCCCCTGCTGTACGACAGTGACACGTTGGAGCTGGTGGAACCAAAATAACAGTCGCAGGCCGAACGAAAAAGAGAGAGCCTGGGATATTTTGACTATCGCCTAAGTGCCGTGAAAGAAGACAATCGGAGTTCCTGTCATCTGTTTGTTCAGTAAGGTCTCCCGTTTGAATGCCGCTGTTTTGAGTAGTTGTGCCTGGCCTATGTCGATTCCCGTGACTATCCCGATTATCATATCAGTACCGAACAACTTCACTGGCTGACAAAGTCTGCTGGTCGTCTGCAGTCTCTGGCGGAGAAATATTGTCAGGACAAACTCAATCACTTCGATCTTGGCGACCAATGCGATGTACCCGCGCTAAAAGTTATAAAACAAACCAATATTACTCGTACCAACCAATACCGGAGTTAGCGATGATTACCGATTATCGATTCAGCAGCGATTTGCAGGATATGGACATCGATGCCATCCACCAGTTTCTGTCACAGTCATATTGGTCGAAGGGACTGCCTTTGTCGGTGCTACAGAAAGCCATGGAGAATTCAATGTGCTTTGGTGTCTTCGCATCTGATCAGCAACAGGTTGGATTTGCTCGCATGATCACCGACAAAGCCACATTTGCCTATCTGGCAGATGTCTATATTCTGGAGGCACATCGCGGCAAGGGATTATCAAAGTGGCTGGTAAAAAACATCCTCGAACATCCTGACTTACAGGGACTCAGACGTATCCTGCTCGCAACCCGCGACGCCCATGAACTGTATTCCCGTTTTGGTTTCGAACCCGTACAGGATGCCACACCATTTATGCAGATATGGCATCCCAAGGTTTACCAATAACCATTTTTCAAAATAAAAAGAGTATTGACAGACTATGAAGTATTATCTATCTTCGTGCTTCAAATCAACCACAGCGCTTCTGGACATCGGCCCCCAGAAGGTTTTTATTCTCCCGGCCGGGTTTAATGTTTATATGCAAACACTGTAATACTCAAATACTTTCTCACTCACCCGCTTATTTTGTAACCCTGCAAACCAGATCCAAAACTTATCCCCGAAGACCTAATGCGCATATCCGCATTGATGAAAACGGCAAACGCAAACCGGTTGATGATCCGGGTGGCAGCGGTCATGAAATTGTTAAAGAAATTAAGGAATGCAAGCAATGCTTTTTGCACAGAACAGCGTAGCCTGTCTCTGACAAATACTGCACCCGTTTTATCGGGTGCTTAAACATCCACCCTGGAGGAACCATTTATGAGCAATACTCGGGGAATTAACCACTTGGGCCTGGCGGTTCGGAACTTAACCGATACCCGTAACTTCTTTGTCAATCTGTTGGGTTGGACAGAATCCGGTTATGACGCGGATTATCCAAAAACGGCTGTCAGTGATGGCGTGGTCAGACTGACATTGTGGCAGGTTGATCACCATCACCCCGTTTACGAATTTGATAGACGACACAATATTGGTTTGCATCATCTGGCATTGGAAGTGGAGACTGAAGCAGATCTGGACGAACTTCATCAATGCCTGCTGGATAACGGCATCACCATCGAATTTGCACCAGAACTGCTGTCAGGCGGCCCCCGGAAACACATGATGTGCTATGAACCAGGTGGCATCAGAATTGAATTTATCTGGGCTGGCCTATGAGTACATTACAAGTGCTGACATGTACCCATCAGGATGCAAATTTGCTGGCAGAGCTACGGGCCAGAGCAATGAAAGACAGCCTCGAAGCCATTGGCCGATATGATGAACAAAGGGTTCGTAACCGACTGCTGGCAAACTTTGTTGCCGGAAATACCTACCAGCTGCGGATGGATAACCAACTGGTGGGCTTCTATGTGATTCACCAACGGGAAGATCATATGTATCTTGATCACTTCTACATTGATCCAACCTTTCAAGGGCAGGGACTGGGCCATAAAGTACTGACCGATATACTGCAACAGGCTCATGCTTCTGCACAGCCGGTTCGTCTCGGCGCTTTGCGCAACAGCCGTGCCAACGAATTTTACCGCCGACATGGTTTTATCCAGACTCACGAAGACGAATTCGATATATTTTATCAGTGGGGATAATCAACATCTTTCAACCAAAATAAGACACGCGATTGTAACCAGGGTATGGATTTTAAAAAAAAGACAAATACGATACCTTTATAATTTCAGAAACATTGCTGTGTGTGAAGCTTATGCCATGATGCCCTTCATTGTTATTATGAATAACGCACACTCAAAAAAGCCCGGCTTATATTTTTCAAAAGCACACCCCAAAACTGAAGCAAAAGCCGGCGGCGTCATAAAACTGAAAAGAGTTCGAATAACAATACCGATAAAAACAGAAAAGATGAGAACCATGTCCTTCAGAACCCCACTTAAGCCATTCTTAAAAGTTATCTTGCCATTCATATGCAGTGCTGTTGCATCATTGTCTTATAGCAGCGATTTTACGAGCCTGGATCAGGCGCTCCCCAAAGATATAGATGCGGCCACAATTGCGCCGGTCTTCGACTTTGACGGTGACGGTTGTCTGCCAGCCGCCGGCATCAGCCGGAACGGTGATCAGAATGAAGGACTAAAACCCAGTGGAAGTCTCACCGGTGATTGTCGGACCGAAAACTTTCTGGAATCATCCAATACCGTTCACCGTTACGCTTGCCATAATGATCAGGGCAGCCGGTATTGTGGCCATTTTTATGCGCTTTATTTTGAAAAAGACCAGATTCTCAATGGCATCAAAAGCGGACATCGGCACGATTGGGAATATGCAGCAGTATGGACCGTCGATGGCGTTGTGACACATGGCAGTTACAGTGCTCATGGCGATCTGAATACCAAACCGGCAGCAACATTGGAATTTGAACGCGGTCATTTAAAAATCGTCTATCACAAAGACGGTCTGCTGACTCATGCCATGCGTTTTGCCAAGACGGCCGAAGTGGCCGAAAATCCGTACGGTGAATTTGTCACGCCGCCTATCATCAGTTGGTATGCATTCAAAGGAGATGGTTGGAATAATCTGATCATGCGCACGCTGTTGAACCGCTATGATTACCACTCTGCCACCCTGCCGATGGCCGACGGTGGTTTTCTGAATAATCTTAACGAATTCAAACCAGGCAATTTTCCGACCTTTACGACTGCCGATGTCTTCGCAGCGAACCCTGGAGACAACGAGCAGTGGTCTGAACTCGTCAACAAAGCATCCGGTTTATGCCTGGATATCGATCGCGAAACCATGGCTAATGGCTCCAATGTCATGCTCTGGAATTGCAGCGGCGGCAGCTGGCAGCAATGGTATCTCGATTCATCCACCGGACGAGTTTACAGTCTGAAAGATCCCCGTTACTGTCTGGACAATGGCGGGGATTTTTCGAATGGTGCCAATATTGTCATTGCGCCATGCCGGGGCGGTGATTCACAACGCTTTATCGATGCCGGTAATGGTGCCATCGCCATGGCATTGAATCCAGAGCAGGTACTCGATGCCAACGGCTCAAACCCCGGTGACAATGTCAGTGTCTGGACTGACTGGGGTGGTGCCAACCAACGTTGGATGCGCGTGCAACCATAATCCAATAAACACCTCTGCGGCGGATTGCACCTCATTCCCCTAACCCGCTGACGTTGTGGACATCTACCTATCGTGTTAAAACAGCCATTACATCTGTGTGGTTGTTTTACCATGATACATACCATTGCCATCGCCAATTACCGTTCGCTGCGTGACCTGGTCCTGCCATTGGGTCAGCTCAATGTGGTCACCGGTGCCAACGCCAGTGGCAAATCCAATCTTTATAAAGCTTTACGGCTGCTGGCGGAAACCGCTCAGGGTGGTGTCGTCAATGCATTGGCCAAAGAAGGCGGGCTGGAGTCTACCTTCTGGGCCGGACCTGAAAATATAAGCCGGCGTATGCAGCTCGGCCATGTTCCCGTTCAGGGTAGTCCCAGACAAAAAGCTTACCGCTTAAGACTCGGGTTTGCCGGTGATGATTTCAGTTACGCTATTTCGCTTGGGCTGCCCACGCCGTCAAACTCAGCATTCTCTCTGGACCCTGAAATCAAACGTGAGTCCATTTGGGCGGGCAGGCATTTTCGGCCCGCTACACAGTTAGTCGAGCGGGAGAACGGTGTCATTAAGGTCCGCACACAACGGAATTGGGAAGTCATTGCTCAAAACACCCGAAGCTTTGACAGTTTATTCGGTGAAATCGCTGATCCGGTGAAAACACCGGAAGTTGTCAGTCTTAGAGACAGCATACGACAATGGCGCTTTTACGATCATTTTCGCACTGATCTCGACGCTCCGGCCCGACAACCACAACTCGGCACTCGCACACCGGTGCTGCATCATGACGGTCATGATCTGGCCGCCGCTCTGCAGACCATTCGCGAAATCGGTGATCATGAGGCACTGGATCATGCCATTGAGGATGCCTTCCCCGGTGCGACATTGAATATTGTGATTCGGGATGATGGCCGGTTTGCCATCGAGTTGAATCAGCATGGTCTGCTGCGAGCATTGTCAGGGCTGGAACTGTCAGACGGAACGTTGCGCTACCTTCTGTGGGTCGCAGCACTCCTCACTCCGCGACCGCCGGCACTAATGGTATTGAATGAACCGGAAACCAGCCTGCACCCGGATCTGCTACCGGCCCTGGCGCGGTTGATCATCAGAGCTTCCAATGTCACTCAGGTTTGGGTGGTCTCTCATGCCAGCCGACTGATAGCGGCTTTGGAAGAAGCCGACACCTGTCATTCCATCGCCCTGATCAAAGAGCTGGGGCAGACACTGATCGCCGGCCAGGAGATGTTTGACCAGCCATCATGGCGATGGCCGGACGCTGGCAAATAACTGCCAAAGGACTCAGTGTGCCCCGTGATGATGGGAATGACCACAGCCTTGATCATCATGAGGCTGACCAGGAGGCAACTCTCCCTCAAGATACAGACGAACCGCCGTCAAGGGATCGGATTCCGTGGTTGTCAACAGCTTGGTATCGTGTGCCGCCAGGCGTTGGGTCACTCCAGCCCCTGCAGACTGGACAATCGCCACATTCACCGCATGTAAGGGATGCGGCAGATCCTCGTGCTGAACATGCCATTCATGCAGACTGCTCGCCCGCGACAATTCCAGACTCCAGACAGGTTGTGGTGCCGCTTGTCCAGCCGTAACGATATAGACCTGCCAGCGGACGGTTTTACCGGCATGGGGAGAAATCGTACCATTTTTCAATACTGCCACTGCGATCAGACCGTTTACCATAAAAAAACCTCGCAAAAGTCTGCCACTCTATCAGTTCGTTGTGGAAGCGAATTGATATTACTCAACAGAACCACCTTAATCAGATGGGCGAGAAAACCCAGCCCAAATAAACGTCCGCAGAAAACAGAGATTTATAAGACCTATTTATAACGACAGCAGGCTTTCAGAATGTAACACAGCTATATCCTGCAAATACTGACCGTCCAAAAGGTATCTCCTGTATCAAGAGGAACATTTAGAATGCATTGAATTCGCTGGGTAATTTTTTAGTTCGGCCGTTGTAACACAGATAATTTTTAGCAACTCTCAGTGACCCACAGCGATACAAAACTGTTAAGGAACCGTTGAAAAATGGCCTGTTTTCGCGCAGGACGTTGTCAGCCCCCCGTCTCACCCCCTCATTTACGCCCGTAAATGCGGTGTTGCGAGTGGTGCTTCCTCGCCGACATCAAAACTTTTCCTACTTTTCAGAAGCCCCTTAAATCAAAAACAAGCTCACTGATTATCCGAAACCGCGACTAAATAAACATGTTGGCAAATGATAATAGCTTTGCCGAACAACACTGACGAACAGTCAGTCAAAAACATCCGTACTTTAATCGCAGGAACATTCTTCACCATATGAATAAAACAATTCCGCATAGGAGGCGTCCATTCAATAATTTGTTTTATCTGTCGCCAGTCAGGGTGAAGTCTTGCCGATTCAATTCATGGCTAGTGTAGTGTGTTGAATAAAACCTATATTAAAAAAGCACCTCAAGATGCTCACAGCGAGACGCTGCTCGCCGGCAATGGTCATCCCTTGTCAAGAGCTGAAACGAAGCGGTGGGTGTCTTGAGCGCTGCTCGAAGAGTGGGACACCGTTGGCTGAACTCAACGTAGAGTTGCGAAGTGAATTCGGCGGCCCATTTAAATATGCGTTTTACTTGAGACTCTACACTAGGGCCTGTCGATACTCGTTTCGTCGAACCTGTTATTGGCTAAAAAGACTGCAATTAAGTGATGCGGCATTCCGACGGTTAACGTGAAGCTTCGTCATTCTAAGCGAACGTGGACCAACGCAAAGTGCGGCCTTTTTAGCCATAACCCTTCGGGCTGAGGCCCGTGTCACTCAACTCGGCGTTGCTCGTCACTCATTTAGTCCCGCTAACGTTTTAGCGTGTAACCCTCATGGATGAGCTTTACAACATCACTCCTCGTACCTGGATTTGAGTGAAACTGGTTCTCAGCAGGCCGATGAAATGAGTGTAGACAGGCCCTGGCACCATTCCCCAGTCACCGTACAAACAAAGCAAGTTTTATCTTCTTGGTCTATATTCATAGTAACGATAGCGCCTGTTATACATGAACATCGCTCAGATAGATGCTGGGGTTGCCTGCAACGATATAGGATATAGCCTTATTTTTAGCAGCAGCTCTAAAACAGCCATATATTTGTCAGGAAATAACAAAATACATAACTCATTGAGATAAAAGAACTAAGGGGCCTCTGAAAAATAGGAATAGTGTTGATGCAGGCGAGGAAGCACCACTCGCAACACCGCAATTTACGGGTGTAAATGAGGGTGTGAGACAGGGGCTGACAACGTCCTGCGCGAACAGGCCATTTTTCAGAAGCTCCCTAAGTATTCAATACTGTAACCGAAAACCTGTGTCTTATATTCGAATTATGCTGAACACAAGAAATCATCAGCTATAGTTTAAATGTAAGGTTTTTACTGGGGAAAACAATGAAATCATCCAAGTCTTATTCATTAAGCATCCGGATTACACTGTGGGCTGTATTATTTATTACCCTGTTGTTATGTATCAGTACTGTAATCGACTACCGGATCAATGTCAGTCGATGGCAGCATAACATTCAGGATCAAACCAAAGAAATCAATCAGTTTCTCAGCTTATCCTTACCGCCGGCATTATGGAATTTTGAACTTGAAACCGTAGATCGGGTATTGAATTCAGCAGTGGAAAGCAAAGTGATTGACGCTATTTATGTGGTCGAAAAAAATAAGCTCAGCAAAGGTATTATCAAGCACGAGGACGATGACGTGCAGGCCGCGGATACACTTCCTGATGTCAAAACACTTTCGATGTTGCCATTGTTTTTGGAAGACGCAGGCAAAGATCCTATTGCCGTGATTTATTTTAAAATGAACGACGGTTACTTATCTCGACAACTAAATACATTAGTACAGGCTGCTATCATCAGAACGGTCATTCTGGATATCACGCTGGCCATCGTGATCTATTTACTGCTGTCATGGTTAGTCAGAAAACCAATTATGCAGTTAAGCAGTGCCATGCATGATATTGCTGAGGGTGAAGGCGACCTGACCCGACGTATCAAAGTGGAGCAGAACAATGAAATTGGTGAACTGGTTGGCTACTTCAATCAGTTTATGGACAAATTACAGAGTTCCATGTCAGCCGTTGGTCAGGTGTCCACCCAGGTCAGGCAGGCGGTTTCTGACCTGGATGCTTCATTTGATATCAGCCGCTCTCTTGTATCTGAGCAACGCCATGAAATTGAATCCATTGCCACTGCCATTACGCAAAGCACCTCTGCCACCCAGGAAATTGCCGGAAACGCTGAAACCACGTCATCATCAGCCGAAGCAGCACACAAGAACGCCCAGAAGACACAGGAATTCATGGAATCCACGGTCACCCTTATTCAGGGTCTCGATACCACTCTGCAGGAAACCTCCCGTTCAATGACCACACTGCAATCGGATGTAGATGCAATTACCGAAATCATGTCAGTCATCCAGGGTATTGCTGAGCAGACCAATCTCTTGGCACTTAACGCGGCCATTGAAGCCGCCAGAGCTGGTGAACAGGGTCGAGGCTTTGCAGTTGTGGCAGATGAAGTCCGTGCCCTGGCCGCTAAAACCCAGGACAGCACCAAAGAAATCAGCCAGAAGATTGAACGTCTGAAGACCAGTAGTGCAGAGGGAGCGGTATTATTCCAATCTGGCAGCACCGCCAGTCGTGAAGGTGTCGATAAAGTCGAACAAGCCAAAGATGCATTAAAATCAGTATTCGAGGCAATCGGCCAGATCAATGATATGTCAACTCACATTGCCAGTGCAGTGACCGAACAGTCATCCGTAAGCCAGGAACTGAACCAGAATATCCACCGCCTCTCAGCTCTGTCACAACAGGCCAACGAGCAAGTGGATCAGGCAGGTTCCTACAGTCACAGCGTTAATCAGCAAACCGAAACCTTGAGTACACAACTGGCTGGATTCAAATGGTGATACCGGGCTGAGCTGACATCAGCGTTCAATCGATGTCAGCCACTGTCTTACGCCCTGCCCGGCCAGGTAGCCGCTGGCAAAGCAGGCGGTTAACAAATAACCGCCGGTCGGGGCATCCCAATCCAGCATCTCTCCGGCAGCAAATACGCCGGGGAGCCTTTTTAACATGAGCTGTTCATCCAACTCTGAAAACTGAATGCCTCCGGCGGTACTGATGGCTTCGTCAATGGGGCGTGGGGAATCGATGACTAGTTTCAAGGTTTTGATGGTACGGATCAGGTCTTCATGCCGGTTCAAATCGCAATCCGGCCCGGAACATTCCCGCAACAGGGCATATTTGACACCAGAAAGATTCAGGCGTTTACGCAGATAACTGCTCATGGACTCTTTGCCTCTGGGCTTGCTGAGGCGGGCGCGTATTTTATCTTCAGAAAGATCCGGCAGCAGATCCACCCACACATGGCACTTCCCCGTCTGCAGGCATTCTCTGATCGGACGGGACATGGCATAAACCAGCGAACCTTCCAGACCATAATGACTCAGCACCATCTCCCCCTTTCTAAAGTGACAGCCATCGACTGACAACGCCACTGACTTTAACGCCTGACCGGCAAATTGCTGTATATAATCCGTCCAGGAAAGATTAAATCCGCAATTACTGGGTTGTAAGGGCGCAATGACAACATCACGCTCGGTTAACGCTGCCTGCCACTGACCATCTGATCCAAGTTTTTTCCAACTGCCGCCACCCATGGCCAGTATCACCGCATCAGCCGATACCAATACCGGCTGTTGCTCATGCCGGTCAAACAATCGTAGTTGACCATCCGATTGCCAACCCTGCCACTGATGCTGCAAGTGAAACCTTACCCCAGCCTGTCGTAACCTGGATAACCAGCGGCGTAGTAACGGCGCTGCTTTCTTCTGAGCAGGGAAGACCCGGCCAGAACTGCCAACAAAGGTTTCGATCCCCAGACCAGCACACCACTGTCTTAATTCCTCTGGCCCGAAACTCTGTAACCAGCTCGCTACCCTGCCATCGGAATCCTGGTAGCGCGCAATGAATTGTGGCAATGGCTCGCTGTGGGTGATATTCAGCCCACCAATGCCGGCACGCAAAAATTTACGGGCCACCGAAGGCATGGCGTCATAAATGTCCACCTGTACACCATGACCGGCCAATTGTTCTGCTGCCATCAAACCTGCCGGTCCGGCACCAATCACGATTACTTTTTTATTCACGGGCCAGGTACCAGAGTCTGGCCAACATTTGATTGCATATTTTCGCCTGTTGTAAATATTGATCGACCATATCGGTCGGATACCGCCGGCAGACCGGCAGTTGTTGTAACTGGGGCATAGAAAAATGCCAATGATGCTGAACATTAGCCAGTTCCAGCCAGGCATTTCCGATACCGGAATATTCCCAGTCGATGATGACCATGCGCCCATCTGCCACCAGTACATTTCCTGGATGCAAATCCTGATGGATCAGACAACGATCATCCGGCAGCCTCTGTAAATGCATATGCAGTTGTTCAAGCTCGAATAATGCCTGAGGCAGTTGTTGCAAGCGATACCGGTATCCCGCAAACAGATGAGCGTAATCAAACCAGGGACCGGATGCCGTCTGCTGCAATGCATGAAGAGCCCGTAAAACCACCGGAGCCGTTATCGACACATCCGCAGCGGGCAGTCCGTGATAACGCATCAGGCAAAAACCCAGATCAATGTCGTTGCGAATAATATCTGGTGCCCAATCCTGTCCGGCAATCAGTTGTAAGACCTGATCTTCCTGTTTCCGGTCGACCCCAAAACTGATGTCATCACCGGCATTGACCCGCAAGACGTAACGATCACCGGCACCATCTCCGGTAAACAGATAATTGCTGGTATTGCCGGCATCCAGATATCGCCACTCCGCGACAGCAGGCAACCACTGCCGTAGCTCAGCCTGTATGGCAGTGGGGATTTGGTTCACAATCAATGATTTGGCTATCCATTTGAAAAGCTTTACACTAGCGCCCGTCTCATCGGGGTGCCATGATAACTGACAGAAATCGACGTTCCATGGCTGAGAGTTTACCCGTAGAACCTGATCCAGTTAATACTGGCGTAGGAAATGGGCTATCTCTGCAGTTAAAGAGAACATTCCTCACAACCTGCAACACAGCATTTCCCACGCCCTCATGATTGAGGAGCTTATATGAATAAGTGGCTACTGCCATTAAGTCTGCTGGCTGGTTTTGTCCAGTCTGAAACCCTAACAGTTTATACCTATGATTCCTTTACCTCTGAATGGGGTCCCGGTCCACAACTGGAACAAGCCTTTGAACAACAGTGCGACTGCGACCTGACATTTGTGGCCGCGGAAGATGGCGTAGCCATTCTGAACCGATTGAAAATTGAAGGCCGAAACACCAAGGCCGATGTCATTTTAGGCATTGATGCGCCGTTGATGGAAAGCGCTGTCGAACAGCATCTGGTCCAGCAGCACTCTTTGCCGAGCGATGGACTAAAAGCCGATCTGCATTGGCAGAACACCTACTTCCTGCCGTTTGATTATGGCTATTTTGCGTTCATCTATAACCGTGATCAAATCAAACAACCGGCCCAGTCGATGGCCGAACTGTTGGCCTCAAAAGCAACAGTGATCTATCAGGATCCGCGTACCAGCACACCCGGACAGGGATTGTTGCTGTGGATCAACAGCCTGTATCCGGATAACGCCGAACAAGCTTGGGAACAGCTGAACAGCCATACCGTAACAGTGACCAAAGGCTGGTCCGAAGCGTACAACATGTTCCTGGAAGGCAGTGCTGATTATGTACTCAGCTATACCACCTCACCGGCCTATCATATGGTGGCGGAAAATGAAAACCGCTATCAGGCAGCAGAGTTCAACGAAGGCCACATTGCCCAGATCGAGGTGGCCGGCATCAGCCAGTATGCCCATCAACCAGAACTGGCCCGTCAGTTTCTGACGTTTCTGACTTCCAAAACCGCGCAGGAAATCATTCCGGTGACCAACTGGATGCTACCAGTTATTGATGATGTGTCACTGCCCGAAGCATTCTCAACATTGGTACAACCCAAAGCCATCGCAATCGATTACCCGCAATTCACTCAACAACGTGAACAGTGGATCAAGACTTGGCGCTCAATAGCCGCACAATAGCGGCAGCGTTGGCACTGTGCATTCTGTGCAGTGCCACACTGCTGTCTTTTTCCGGACTGACATTATTCCGCACCGGTGGATTCTCTCTCTCGTTGCTGACCGATGACTATATTCTGGGCATTACCCGCTTTAGTCTCTGGCAGGCGTTTTTAAGTGCGCTGATCAGCACTGTGGCAGCCATCCCTATTGCCAGGGCATTGTTTTATTTTCGTGCTTCCGGCAGTAGCCGCTGGTTATTGCATCTGTCCTTGCTGGCTTTTGTAATGCCGACGCTGATCCTCATCACCGGACTGGTCATCCTGTTAGGTCCCAAAGGCCTCGTCACACCACTGCTGAAACACTGGTTACCCCACTGGAACCTGTATGGTCTCAGCGGCATCCTGATAGCCCATGTTTATCTTAATCTGCCTTTTGCTGTGCGTTCGCTGTACTTGCGGCTGCAACAAATACCCGAAGCATCATGGCGCTTAACAGAACAGTTCCGGCTACCCTGGTGGCAAGTCTGGCGGCAGGTGGAATGGCCGATACTGCGGCCAACACTGCTGCTGATTGGCGGTTTTATATTTATGCTGTGCTTCAACAGCTTTGCCATTGTACTCGCACTCGGTGGTGGGCCACGGGCTACGACTCTGGAGGTCGCTATTTATCAGGCCCTGAAATACGACTTCAATATGAATGAGGCCTTGCTGCTGGCCTGGCTGCAATTAATTCTAAGTGGTTCAGTGCTGCTACTGGTCAACGTATCCGGTCGCATCAGCTGGCTGAATCACCCCAGTATTCGCCAAACGGTTCAACCGCCAAAACGCTTGCAGCAATGGATCTGGATGCCACTTCTACAGGTGGGTTTCTGGCTGTTTTTACTGGCACCGATCATTGCCATTGTAGTACGTCTGCTGTCACAGGATCTGACCAATCTGAACAGCACTGCAATTATCCGTGCAACTGGATGGTCACTACTGTTCGCATTGGTATCCGCGAGTCTGGCAACTGCACTCGGTTGGGCATTACTGCTACCCGTCAGATTTTTTCGTAATCAGCGTAACGGTGCACGTCAACATATTATGGAGTGGATTGCTACTCACACACTACCGCTACCAGCAATGGTCATTTCCGTGGGGATATTTATTGTAGTGATTTCCCGTGGGTGGCTGGAGCAGTCACAACCACTCTGGATCATCTGGATCAACGCAGTCATCGCCTGCCCGTTCGTAATCTCACAACTTAAGTCACCGCTGTTTACATTTGATCTGTTATATCAACGACAATTGCAAAACTGGCGGCCTTCTGCCTGGCAACAAACATGGGTGGAATTGAAATACCTGCGTACCATTCTAATACAGACATTTGCCCTGGCCTGGGTTCTGTGTTTGGGGGATGTCGCTGTATTTTCCATTTTTGGCGACAATGAGATTGCCACCCTGCCCTGGTTGATTTATCAGTTTGCTGGCAGTTATCAAATGTATAATGCAGCCTTTGCCTCAATGTGTCTGCTGTTGATCTGTGCGATCAGCATTGTTTTGATGGAACGTTACCATGGTGAAAATGGCAAATAGTCATGCTCGAAATTGATCACATAGAAGTTGTCCGTGAGCATCAGTTGACGCTCAGTTATGACGTTACAGTTAAAACTGGTTGCCTGCTGATTATCCGAGGCCCAAGTGGGGTCGGAAAAACGACACTACTGGATGCCATTGCCGGATTTGTGCCTGTCAGAGCGGGCCAAATTCGCTGGCATGGACAACCTGTGGAGCATTTGCCGGCGCGAAATCGTCCGGTCACATCGATGTTTCAGAGTAATAATTTATTCAGCCACCTGACCGTAGCCGAAAATCTGAAACTGGCACTACCTCATCTTACCCCCAAAGAGCTTCAACAGAGATTAGCCGAAATTGATCTGGCTGATCAGAATAACAAGCTCAGTTCACAGCTGTCGGGTGGCCAGGCCCAGCGGGTAGCCTTACTGGCCAGCGTATACAGACCGGAACCGCTGCTGTTATTGGACGAACCATTTTCTGCACTGGATCAGTGCACTAGCAGACAAATCCAATACTGGTTAAAGGAAAATGTCCGGCAACTGAACAAAACTGTCATACTGGTCAGTCATGACGATACACTGACCCGTGAAATTTTCGCGGAACAGGCAACGATACTGGAGCTCAGTTCCTGAGCATTATTGCCTAACACTGTCAGACAATAATCTTTCACACCCAACTCGATTACGTTGAACCAATTGTCAGTTATTTTTTTTCTGTCAGGGGATTTTATCTTTATTAAGATCCGTTAAAGTAACATACCTGCTGGCCGCTATATGATCCGTAGTGGCCAGTTTTTACCGATCGGGTCATGTCCATAACCGGCGGGTAATCAGCATGATGAAATATATCGGCGACATAGCGAAAAGGCGCATTGTTTTTACGCACGGATTGAGGTACTAAACACTGATGCATATTATGAATAAACAGGCGGGATCCGGTCACGACATCGACGACCAGTCCGAACAGAACACTTAGATCCAACTATTACGCCGGCAAGCATTTGTATCTGGTGAATAGTGTCTAGCAAAGACGCATTATCTTTGGTTACAGCCAATTAAAGTGCCACAAAATTAAGGTATTTCGTGCAATATTGCCAGCACCCGGGGGCGATAATCAAAGAAATCAGAATAATCTGTTTGATTGCCGGGTTAATAGAAATGATGATTGGTTGTCAGGAGAACAGGACATGAAGATTTCTAGGCAGGAGATCATAAAACTGCATCATCAGTATGAGCGAACTGAACTGGAAGAATATGGTTACCAACGTATTGTCACTGACCATACTATACGACAGATTGCCGACAGCCCCCAAGGCAGTTTTATCAGCGCGTTTAATGTGCCAGAGGACCACCTGGACCTGATTATCGAAAATGAAATCGACGCATTTAAGCAGCTGGGAAAAGGATTTGAATGGAAAGTTTACAGTTATGACAATCCCTCGAATATTGGAGCACGACTGATACATCATGGCCTTCGTGAAGACGACAATGAATCATTCATGGTATTGGATCTGAACACCCACATTGATTGTGTTTCAATGGGTCATTCAAGTACTCTGATTCCAGTCAGAGATGCATCAGGTGTGCGCAAAGCTATCGATGTTCAACGGCAAATATGGCCACAGACATTCGATGAATTTGAAAACTCTCTGTGCCAGCGCCTTGAGCAAAGCCCGGAAACCATTTCCATGTACCTGGTTCAGGATAGTGGTCAAACTGTTGCATCCGGATGGATTACGTATCAGCCAAACAGTCCTTTTGCCGGACTCTGGGGAGGATCAACTTTGCCGGGCTATCGCAGCAGAGGACATTATCGAAACTTACTGGCTGCTAGAGCGTGGGAAGCCAGAGAGCGGGGAGTTCGCTATCTAACAATTGATGCTTCTGAAATGAGTCATCCTATTGTTGAAAGTCTCGGTTTTGAAAAAATCAGTGACACTCGTGGATATCGTTATGAAATATTATGTTAATTGCCACGATCACAATTGTTATATATGCACATAAATAAAATAAAAGCAGTGGATTAGAAATACCAGTAGCCTCCAATGCACGATAATCTGGTACGATCAAAGCCAGAAAAACAGAGTTCTGAGCTTTTAAAAATATCGTTATCGCCTATTAATAGCTACGCAATATCAACAAAAATATTCTATGCTTAGGTCATACGAACAAACGATTTTAATACAGTGAAAATAAGGTTACCGGGTGAATAAATACGTATCAGTACAGGCAAAGATTTTAATACCGTTGGCTGTCATTTTTCTGGTTACTATGGGCCTGGTCAGTGCTTATTCTGCTAATCAGCAAAAACAGGAAGCTGTCGTAAACTCTACTGACAACACCACCGCCCTGATCAATGCCTACATGGATAGCCTGAATGCCATGATGTTCAGTGGCAGCATGGCTATGCGGGAAACATTACGACAAAAAATAATGTCGCAAGATGAAGTAAAAGAAAC
This sequence comes from Gynuella sp., assembly GCF_050297175.1. NCBI lineage: Bacteria > Pseudomonadati > Pseudomonadota > Gammaproteobacteria > Oceanospirillales > Saccharospirillaceae > Gynuella > Gynuella sp. Next base: position 46,474 of record NZ_JBNKSF010000008.1, read on the forward strand.
CCGGGTGCTGCGTGGAGAAGCGGTCACGAATCTGTTCGGACCTGGTTTTGATTCCGAAAAGCCAGTTGATGAGCTTGATCGTAAAGGACTCAATGGCGAGCGTTCAGTGGTACTGGAAAAAATAGATGGCGAACGGATACTCACCATCGTACAGCCTTTTTTTGCCTCGCAAAATCACAACGGCACCAATTGCCTGAGTTGTCATAATGTACCGGAGAAAACACTGCTTGGTGCCATTCGAATGTCTTATTCTCTGGGCAAGATCGATTCCGCTGTTGAAAAAGGAATATGGACGATGCTGGGTATCAACATGGTCATCTTTGCTGTTGGCCTGATACTCATTGGCCTGCTGGTTCGTTCGGTGGTGATTTCACCGTTACGCCAGGTTCGTCAGACCATGTCCGAAGTGGCTGCCAATACTGACCTGAGCCTTAGAATTCATCTCAAATCCCATGACGAATTCAAGGATGTAGGCTTCGCCATTAACGAAATGCTGGATCACTTCAGTTTGACGATCAAGGACCTTATCAATACCGGTGACCGCTTGAGTCGTTCGTCGGATCAACTGCTCGAAGTGGCCGACCAGACGCAACATGATATCTCTGAACAGGAACAACAGGTCCATTATCTGACTACTGCGATTGAACAGATGAGCGAAGCAGCACGCGATGTTGCTGAAAACTCGGAGAACGCCAAAGCAGCAGCACAACAGGCATTGGATGATGCAATGCGGGGAAAATTGCAAGTGGATGAGGTGGCCGCTTCGATAATGGAGCTGGCCAACAAAGTGGAAGGAGCTTCCATGGTAATCACCCGTTTGGCTGAGGGGACAGAACAGATTCGCAACATTTTGAGTGCTATTACCGGTATTGCGGAACAAACCAACCTACTGGCACTGAATGCGGCTATTGAAGCTGCCAGAGCGGGAGATCAGGGACGGGGGTTCGCCGTTGTGGCCGATGAAGTTCGCAATCTGGCCATGCGGACGCAAAAAGAAACTCAGGAAATCAACAACACCATACAACAACTCAACGACGCTTCCGAAGAAGCCATTAAAGTCATTGCAGATGGAGTTGAGCAGGCAGCAGCTAATGTGGATCAGGCCAAACAGGCCAATACAGCCCTGGAGGGTATTACTCTGGCGGTGTCAGATATCACAGATATGAATACCCGTATTGCCACCGCTGTAGAGGAACAAAGCGCCGTCGCCCAGGAAATCAACCGGAACATTCACACAATCAATAAAATCAGCGAATCTTCCAACCAGGGAGCGACCCGAACAGCAGAAACCGGGCGCGATGTCAGCGAAGTAACCGACAGCCTTAACCAACTGGTTAATCGTTTCCGCGTATAATCACCATGGCTATACGCATGCCATCGATCATTTTATGGCTTATGCCATGATTTCTTCCCAGGCCCGTTGATAGGCCTGGTATTCAACCTCTCCAAAACAGACAAACAGAACATCCTCCAGAGAATTGTTCTCATATAAATGGTCGGCCACTTCCATGGTGGCGATCTGTGCAGCCTGATCAACCGGATAACCGTAAGCACCACAGCTGATAGCAGGGAAAGCTATGCTTTTCAGCTGATTTTCAAGCGCAAGTCGCAAGCACCGGCGATAACAGGAAGCCAACAAGGATGGCTCATCTTTGTCCCCTCCCTGCCAAATGGGGCCGACTGTGTGAATGACAAAACGGGCTGGCAAATGGTAGCCACGGGTTATCTTCGCATCGCCAGCTGCACAACCTCCCAGTCCTTTGCACTCTTCCAGTAACTCTGGTCCTGCGGCTCGGTGAATGGCACCATCAACTCCGCCCCCACCCAACAGGGATTCGTTGGCTGCATTAACAATGGCATCCACAATCAAAGTAGTAATATCTCCCTTCACTACACGGCATCTTGTTTCCATTGACTACATTACTCCCAAAAAAATAACACTGTAGATATCACAATAGCCGTAATTGTAATTTTTCGCTATCCATAGATGGTCTCATTAAAGGGAATAGATCTTGCTTTAGCGAAAAACTTTTCAATTATTGAAAAAAGATGTAACCAGGAGAAGCACAATGTTATCTAGAAAACTATTTCAACTATGGCTGGCATGTGCAGTATTTATTGCGAGTACGGCACAAGCGATTGAAGTCAGGTTTTTAGTAGGAGCATCACTAGAAAGCCCCAGAGGGCGCATGGCAAAAGTCATGGAAAGTATCATTGAACGTGAATTACCTGGGTATCAGGTCAATCTGATCGAAACGTTGGGTGACAATAATGCCAGCCGTGAGATCTCTGCTTTACAATCCGGTCAGATACAGTTATCACTACCGGAAATTTCAACACTACAAACGGTTAATCCCCAATTTGCAGTGTTTTCCATCCCATTTATGTTTCGTGACGAAGCAACAGTTAATCAGTTTGGTAATAGTCATCAAGGTAAAATGCTACTCTCTTCACTGGCCAGCAAAGGTGTGCTTGGCCTGGGCTACATGTATGGAGGCATGAAACAACTGCTGTCAAATGTACCGATAAACAAATACAGCGACCTCCGACAACTCAACCTTTCCTACCCTGCTGAGAACCCTTCTGCCCGAACCGTCCTACAGGTTAAAACAACTCCCGTCGCCAGCGCTGAGCTGATTCAGGCATTAAAGGAAAACCGGATTAATGCCCAGGAGGCTACCTATGAGCAGATATACGGCAATCAGCTGCACCTGCGGTATCGCTACATTCTTGAGTCCAATCACGCGACCCGAATTTTCATGCTGTCGGCGAATAGTAATTTCTGGAACGCCCTGAACGACTTCGATCGGGAGGTATTTTTACGTGCCACGGATGTTGGTCTTAAGTTTGGCAATCAGCTGGTGGTGGCCGGTGAAACCAATTCCAGGGAGCAAATTCGTCTGGAAGGCGGTGCCAGAAAGAAAAGAATGTCAGAGACTATGCGCATCAACTGGACAAAGCAGTTGCAGCCACTATGGAATAATCAGGCCAGTCTGATTGGGCAGGCTCTGTTTGATGCGGCATTTGATAATTCTCACCAGCTGCATTTTTACACGGAAAATTTCCCTCCTTATAACTTCGAGGAAAATGGCGAGCTGAAAGGTATTTCGGTGGATTTTCTGCACCTTGTATATGATCAGACAAAGTACCGGGATATAGAGCCTAAAATAGAACTGAAAACCTGGTCATATGGTTATCAGGCGGCCCAAAATGGACCCAATATCGTGTTGTTTTCCACTGTCCGCTCACCGCAACGAGAACACCTTTTCAAGTGGGCCGGCCCGATCACTGCGGATCAGACAGTGGCATTTAAACGAAAGCAGGACGACATCTCTGTCTACCAGGCGGAAGATTTGAATCATTATAAAGTGGGTGTTATTCGTGATGATATCGGCCAACAGCTGGCCAGAGATCAGGGAGTAAAACCAGAAAACATGAAAGTCTATTCCAATGCCGACAAACTCGTTTCAGATCTGCACAATGGATATATCGATATCTGGGTATATAACCTTGCCGGTGCACATCAGTTTTTCAAAAAACTCGGTTACAACAGCGATGACTTTACTAACATATACAAGCTCAGTGAGAGCCCTTTGTATTTCGCCTTCAGCCCGGATGTTGATGACAAAGTGGTTGCTCATGTTCAGGCTGCTATCGATGAGGTCAAACGTACTCCTGAATTCGAGCAAATTATCAAAAAATACCAATGACGCTGAGCACAAAAGGCGCACATCTGCGCCCTTTTTATGACATCACTCCCGACTCATTGCTGACCAGAAAATCCACTAAATGCCGCGTGTTCCGGTTCATCAATTCATTTCCGGGCCATACGGCATATAGTGGAATCGGTTGAACTTTCCAGGGTTGCATGATTTCCACCAACTGCTTGGACGACAGGTCTGCATTGACCATATAAGCCGGCGGTGTACACAGTCCCAACCCCTGACGACAAAAATGTGCCATTGCCTCAACACTATCCACTGTCAGACGGCCGTCACACTGCAACAGGCATGTTTTGCCATCAGGATGAACGAGCATTCGTTTTGCCGGTAACATTTCCAATAAAATCCAATCCCAGTCATTCAATGTTTCAGGTACTAGGGGCCTGATTCTGTCATTAAGATATTGTGGTGTGCACACCAACCTGCGTTCAATCTCGCCAATTTTTCTGGCTCGCAATGAGTTATCAGGCAAACCTCCCGCTCTAATGGCCAGATCGATACCTTCGCCGACCACGTCCTGACGCACATCGGTATAACGGATTTGCATCGCCAGATTTGGAAACTGCCTGGAAAAGTGGGCCAGAGAAGTGCTGATCGGTGCCCTTGCAAGAAAAGAAGGCAAGGTCAGTTTAAGTTGCCCGGAAAGATCATCCCCGTCCGCAACGACATCAGATAACCCTCGACGAGCAATCTCCAACATGGCGCGGGCGTGATGATAGAGCTGTTCACCATCAGATGTCAGAGATAGTTTCCGGGTGGACCGATAAAGCAATGCCGTACCCACACGCTGCTCCAGTTGAGTGACATGGTAACTCACGACCGATGGAGACAACCCCAAAGCACGCGCCGCCTGACGAAAAGACTTTAACCTGACTGTCTCCGCAAATATGGCCAATGCACGCAAATCATCAATCATTGTTCGATTCAATAAAATAAAGAGTTCTAATTAAAGCATCTAATTCAACATTAACCCAGCCTCTACACTACTCTGGCTTTTTTCATCCACCGTTTTAGGAATACCGCAAATGTTATGGGCAATGGCTTTTTTCGCTTTGACGATGTCACTTTCACCAGGTCCGGTTAATCTGATTTCCTTCAGCATTGCGACCTCTCATGGTTTGAAGCGAGCGTTTTACTTTGTCAGTGGTGCAACCATCGGGTTTACCTTGTTGCTCACACTGATTGGCCTGGGTGCAACACAGTTGCAGTCAGTGCTACCCATTACTATTCGATACATGGGGTATGCAGGTACAGCCTTCATTATCTGGATGGGGTTTAAGGTGATGACAGCCGACCCGGACCTGAAGACAAATACCGGTCATACGCCAAATTTCCTACATGGCTTTTTATTGCAGTGGCTCAATCCCAAGGCCTGGATTGCCTGCTTGAGTGGGGTTTCTGCGTTCAGCCTGAGCAGTTCATATGGCCGGCTGGTCACGTTCGTCAGCCTGTACTTTGCGATCTGCTATATCAGCATGTTCCTGTGGGCCTGGGCAGGCAAACAGGTACGTCACCTGATTCAAGACGAGGCAATGATTCTGCGAATGAATCGTATGATGGGGGGATTGTTGATTGTAATTGCCGCTTATCTGGCCCTTTCATTTTAATTCGCACCAACCTTTCTTGCCCCATGAAACCATTGCATCTCTGTTTCCCGCAAATGATGGGGTCGAATTAAAACAAAGTCTGGTAAATAGTCGTGTTGCTTTGTCTTTGAGTCAATTAAACTGCCGCTTGGCCATCATGGCTCACCGCTCCAAAACGTTTTTCTTTCCACAGTGGTCGTTTATGAAAACCAAAGATCTGATTTTTATATTGATAATTTCCCTGTTTTGGGGATCTTCTTTTTTATTCATGCGGGTATCTGCACCGGTTTTTGGCCCCGTTGCTCTGGTCATGGTCCGAATGGTGGGAGCAGCATTCATATTAAGCTTTATTTTCCTGTCTGCAGCCAACCGCGCTACGTTGAAGCAAAACTGGAAAGCCATTGCTGTAGTGGGATTGTTCAATAACGTACTGCCATTTGTGTTGCTGTCATTTGCCAGCACCCGACTGGAAGCAGGATTCACGTCTCTGATCAATGCATCCACCCCTGTATTTGCCGCCCTCATTGGGTTGTTATGGTTAAAAAACCGAATCACCCGCCAACAACTGGCAGGACTCATTATTGGTGTTAGTGGGATCTATGTTTTATCTATGGGACACCTGTCATTTAAGGCTGGAGGCAGCGGCTGGGCCATCATGGCAGGACTCGTGGCAACGCTGTGTTATGGCTTTGCAATCAACCTGGTCAAGTCCAGACTACACCACGTCAACAGTCAGGTGATTGCATCCGGAAGCGTTACCTTCTCTGCCTTAATGCTGCTCGGCCCTGGATTGTGGTTGTGGCCTTCAGAGCCAATTGGATTGATTCACTGGGGTAATGCATTGTTACTGGGGTTCTTGTGCACCGGTGCTGCACTATTAATGTTTTATCAACTGGTGGCCAGTGCCGGTGTTATGGCTTCTGCGTCTATCACATTTTTGATACCGGTCTCTGCTATCCTTTGGGGTTATATCGTGCTGCACGAGGTCATTACCTTCAAAATGCTCATTGCCATGGCTATTACGTTCTTTGGCACTGCACTGTGCAACCGGTTGATTAAATGGCCATTATTCAAAAAATCAGCAGCAACCCCGTGAACCGGTTTTATTCTGCCAAGCCAAGAAAAAAATAAGGGAGGCAGATCTTATCAATCGGCCTCCCCGGAGAGAAAAACCAAGACTTCGGAATGGATTACGCTCTATCCATGAGTGGCGTAATACCCGGCAATACGGGAATCCGAAGCAATACGGGTCTGATGTTCAAACAGACCTGGGGCAACCCTTTGAACAATATCCGCCGGTACGTGATCCAGTGAGCCTGAACACAGTGACCGTACCTGAACAAACGATCTAATATCCGCCATAGTCAACTGGTTATCTGCGTAATATTCTCCACCACCCCGCTGAAGCAGCTTCTCAAGCCCCTTCAGGTAGGTGCTCATCCAGCCATCGACCAGTTTTTCACGCGCCAGCTTAAGCTCTTCACCTTCGAACCCAAATGTCCTGACAACATAATGAGTAAGGTCTTCAAAGGCCTCCAGTACTTCGTCGCAATACAATGCCTGCATGTCATCTACTGGATACAATCCTGCCTTCTTGCCAATAAAGCGACTGATGGCATTGGACTGTGTGATTTGGACACCATCGATTTCGAGTACCGGTACCGCATTAAACGGCGTACTGGAACGGAGTTCAGCGAATTCCGGAAATGAGATACGGTTATCTTCGAAATCAATTCCGGCAATGTGAAATGCGATTCGCAGAGGCTCTGCGCGCCCGCCATTGATATCGAAGTAAGTAAGTTTATAGTTTGGCATGATACCGTCTTCCATTAGTGTTAACTGCAAAGCGTGAGTGAAAATTATATTGAGAGCACAGAACAGCATTGACCGATCTGTCCGGAAAAACAATTTTGGCTATATCCCTTGTTTGGCCGGAAACAGGATCATACCTTTCGCTGTGTGTCCTGCAAGATGATCCTAAGGGGCCTCTGAAAAATAGGAATAGTTTTGCACCACTCGCAACACCGCAATTTACGGGCGTAAATGAAGATGTGAGACTGGGGCTGACAACACCCTGCGCGACAATAGGCCGTTTTTCAGAGACTCCCTAAAAACAGAAGTAACACGAACAACTTCCACCTGAATATCATCCTTTCCGGCTAATGGTACCTTAGAGAAGCCTGGTTGTCCGGACCACGGGGTGAATGACAAGCGCTGATCCGGCCAACAAACACAGATGCGCCCGATTACTGGGTTGCGACGGTTTCAATCTGATGCGCAGCTGTCTGTGTTACTGCAATTGTGGATGATGTTTCCAGGCCGGCATGGTTCGCATATATTGCCGCGTTTGTTCTTCTGCCTCAGATCTTGACAGATCCGAATGCTCGCTCAGAGCCCACTGCACCATACGCTCAAAGCGCTCTTCAAATGATTGCAACTGCCCCTGCTCATCTACACAGTATTGACAGAACTGACCGTCGTCGATTGGCATTCCACAGCTTTCGCATCGATGTTCACTCATGATGATGTTTCCTCTGTTGAGAAAGTATTGTTTGTGCCGCTTCCACCAAAGCTTCCATGCTACCGAATAACTGTTGCTGCTGCGTCTCCGGAAGTTGTTGCAGACTTTGCCGTAATAACTCCCGATTTAATACCTCCTGTAAACGCTGCTGCATCTGACGCCCTTGTTCGGTCAACCAGATCAATGTCCGGCGCCGGTCACGCGCATCTTTGATACGGGTTACCAGGCCATGAGCCTGTAACCGATCAATCAATTCACTCATGGCCGACTGAGCCCGGTTAAAATGTCTGGCCGCTTCGGATATGGTCAGCGGACCGGTTAATAGCAAATGATTCATCACTGCCTGCGATTCTGCAGAAGGATAGTTTTCATGCTTATCCCAGCTCGCATGCAAACACCGATATACGTCGCCGTACAGTTTTATAAACCGGGTTACTGAATCATTCTCTATCATGAGGAGCACCTTACGCCGGAACAATACATCGTCAATCCCGATGTATTTTAGAGAGTCTCCGAAAAAGGGTCTATTTTAGCGCCGGACGGTGCTTCCCGACCCGCGCCGACACGATCCTTGTTTTCAGAGACTCTCCTGGCGCACAAGGCGAACAGAAAAGCCAGAAATAGGGGGACGTCTACAGAACCGCACCAATGAAACTTTGCAACTCTGTGGTTTGTGGATTGGCCAGTAACTCCTTAGCCGGACCACTTTCCCACACTTTGCCCTGATGCATAAATACAACGCGATCCCCCACGTCACGGGCAAAGTTCATTTCATGGGTCACCAGAATCAGAGTCATACCATCTGCCGCAAGCCGCTCCAATACCTTCAGGACATCACCCACCAGTTCAGGGTCAAGTGCCGAGGTAATTTCGTCGCACAACAACACTTTTGGTGACATAGCCAGAGACCTGGCAATAGCTACACGCTGCTGCTGCCCGCCCGATAGATTTTCCGGATACTGGCCAAATTTATCTCTGAGACCCACTTTGTCGAGTACATCCAGAGCAAGTTCTTTGGCTTCTCCTTTAGAGCGGTGCTTGATCAACCGTGGCGCCAGCATGATATTTTCGCCCACAGTCAGATGTGGAAACAGATTAAAACTCTGAAAGACCATCCCGACACTTTCGCTGAGTTTACGAACCTGAAATTCATCCGTGCTGACTTCTTTGTTATCTACAATGATCGTTCCCTGATCATACTGTTCAAGACCATTCATGCATCGTAACAGGGTACTTTTTCCCGAACCGCTACGACCAATAATAGACACTACTTCACCGGCCTGAATATCAAGATCAATTCCTTTCAGGACATGTAAGTCACCATAGAATTTATGAATATCACGAATGTTTACGAGCGACATTTAACTTTCTCTCCAGATACTGACTGGCTTTTGATAATGGATAGCATAGTAAGAAATAAATCACAGCAACGATGGCAAACACTTTAAAAGGCTGAAACGTAGCATTATTGAGCATGGTGCCGGCTTTAGTCAGTTCAACAAAGCCAATAATGGACGCAAGTGCGGTACCCTTGACGATTTGTACCGAAAAACCGACTGTCGGCGGAACAGCCACCCTCAACGCCTGAGGCAAAATGATGTAACGCATGGTCTGGACATATCCGAGTCCAAGGCAGCGTGCGGCTTCCCATTGGCCCTTCGGAATGCTTTCCACACACCCTCGCCAGATGTCGCTTAAAAAAGCACTGGAAAATAGCGTTAATGCCCAAGCCGCGGCTCCCCAGGGCGAAATATCAATCCCCAGCAATCCCAGACCAAAAAAGGCCAGAAACAACTGCATCAGCAGTGGGGTTCCCTGAAACAGCTCAATGTAAATACGGGTCATCCAGATCAGAGACCTACGCCGACTGATACGTAGGAAAGTCAGCAGTAACCCCACCGTGGCGCCACCAGCAAATGCAATCAGTGATAATAAAATCGTCCAACGGGCAGCCAGCAGCAGATTCCGCAGAATATCCCAGTCTGTTATCTGCATCATATGGCTTTCTCCTTTCTGGAAAACAGATAATTTCCCAACAAGGTAAATAACACCCGCATCGTAAATGCCAGCACCAGATAAATGCCGGCTGTTACAAAGTAGGATTCAAAACTCAGGAAGTTTCTAGACTGTACAAAGTTGGCCGCATAAGTTAGCTCAGGAACAGAAATTTGAGACACCACTGCCGATCCCAGCATAACGATAATGCACTGACTGACAATAGAGCTATACACCCGTTCTATGGCCGGTGGTAAAACAATCCGGATAAATATCTGCCGGCTTGAAAGCCCCAGAGTTCTGGCAGCTTCTATCTGTCCTTTGGGCGTGACATTAATCCCGGCTCGAATAATTTCTGTCAGATACGCTCCCAGATTGATAATCATGGCAATCATACCAGCCTGAACTTCCGTCAGCTTGATACCTGCAGCCGGAAGCCCAAAAAAGATAAAAAACAACTGCACAATAAATGGTGTGTTGCGAATAACTTCAACATACGTTGAAGCCAGCATATTGATCGGACGCAGTGGATGATTGCGAGCCGCTGCGCCAAGAATCCCCAACAACACCCCTCCCACTGTTGAAAATACCGTCAACTGAACGGTCATCCAGATGCCAGAGATCCATACATCCCGATAATTCAGCAGGTCAGCAAAATTAAATTGATAATCCATGAAACTTCCAGAAAGGGCTTCAGCAGATAAATATCTGTGAAGCCGTCACTTAATAATGAAATTCAACTACCAGCGAAACGATCACTACATACTGGCAAGTTCTTTCGGATAAGAGGCTTTCAGCCATTTTTGGGAAATATTCTCCAACACCCCTGCACTGTATGCTTTGGCAATCAGTTCATTCACCTTAGCCATTAATTCCGGCTCACCTTTATGGACACCGACATAACAGGGAGAGTTTTTCAACATGAACTTAGTCACAGGAACGCGGGCAGGATTACGCTCGGCAATGGACGTGACCACCAGGTTTCCTGTCGCAATCAAATCCACCTGACCAGACAAAAATGCAGAAATAGTCGTATTATTGTCTTCGAATCGTTTCATCGTCGCTGATTCGGGCAACAATTTGGTTAGCTCAATATCTTCAACAGCTCCCCGTGTTACCCCAATCGTTTTTCCAGCCAGATCCGCTGCACTACTGACTTTGACGGCATCAAGACCAAACACCCCCAGAAAAAACGGCGCATAAGGCTTGGAAAAATCGATGGCTTTCTCCCGCTCAGGGTTTTTGCCGAGACTCGATATCACCAAATCCACCTTTCTGGTTTGCAGGTATGGAATTCGATTGGCACTGGTAACCGGAACCAGTTTCAGTTTTACATTTAGCTCTTTAGCCAGATAAGCCGCCATATCGATATCGTAGCCTTGAGGTTTTAAATCGGATCCTACCGATCCAAAGGGAGGGAAATCCTGGGGAACTGCAACTTTTAGCACTCCGGCTTTCTGAATGTCTGCCAGGTGATCCGCCTGAGCTACTTGAAAAAACGCCATAGAACAGATCAGCACCATAGTCAGCTTCTTGAGAAAATACATATCTTCACCCTGTTAAAAGTAATCACCATGCTCGGCCCTAAAGCCCCGTTTCGAATTTACCTAGAGCAACCAATATGCCAGCCAGAGAAAAGCTGATGAAATAAAGATTTCTTGATTATTTCTTCAATGAAACAATTGATTCATCGCACATTTGCGCACCATTCACGATCACAACTCGCACCAAATCGGCTCTTTTCATCCAAATGGTCAGTTTTTCTACGCCTCAGAGTTGATATAATGTACGACTCAAAGGTGCTTCTGATGGCGATGACGGGACACCGTCAAATGGGATATGCGAAAGATGTAAAAACGGCCCGGTTTGAGCAATACGCTATAATGGTCTATCCGGTCTGAGCCGAGTATTCCAGGCCCGACCGGTTAGCTATTGCTATACTCAACGGCCAGTGGAAACAATGAAATGATGACTGGTTTACATTTTTTTGAGCTGAAAATGGACATACTGACTCTACCGTATATGACGATTCTGGTAGCCGCTTTCTGTTTTCTTAATGAGGATTATCAACCATGAAAGGAATTTCACTTGTACTACTGATGATAGCCATGGCTTTTGTGTCCTATCTGGTAATGGAGGACGGGCAACAGCAAGGGCTCATGCAAGTCGACAATGCCGAGAACAAAGCCGAGCAAATTAAGCAGCAAGTTAACAATATTGAGAAAGAGTACGCTCAGAAGCTGAAAGACGCGACCAACTAACACTATCCCGCAATAATCATTCACCGCTTACACTGAATTCGAGTGTGGTCATCCGCTTCAAATTCTAACTCCAGATCCGTAACCCGAACTAATCTGGCAGAAAATTTCGTATGCTGCTGTATCTGCTGATCCAGCATTGCCACCAATCGGTTTAACATTGGAAAACCTGTCTCCAATGTATGTGAATGCATATTCCCATTAACAATTTGATTCTGATAATTCCAACTGCCAGCGGATTGATAAGACATGGGGAGCTCAGTATTAATCAAGGCATTATAGGCAAACAAATCACCGGTACTGAAAAAGGATCCGTTATCATTCAGTGTCACATTCCCGGCAACACGGAATTTTCCCTGCTCGGATGCAAAGGCCGTTTTGCATTGCCAGCTGCCGATCAGCAGTTGACGATGATTGAAGACAACTGCCTGGGCAGTAAAGCCCACCAACAATAGCAAAACAGGTATCAATCGTTTTATCTTAGTCATATTGCAGAATCCATTTGAACAACATTTATTACCACAAAGTGTGATCGATATATTTTCCATTCTTCACAGATTATTCGAAAACTGCGATATTCATTAAGATGCCAAACGGGGGCGACCATAGAGTCCGCAAAAACATCTTTTTAAATTTCGAGATTGTATTAACCAAAAAGATTGTATTAACCAAAAAATTTCTGCTTTCCGAAAAACCATCTTCTTACGCCAACCATTGCCAATCAATCCGCTATTCAGCAAGTAAAACTTCACGCCATTTACAAACAGCCGGATTACTCGCGCAATCCAGCCAGCTCGGCACTGCTGTTAGAAGCAACAAACTCGATAATCTCAAAGTTGGCAATATCCGCTTGAAAGAATGGATCCTCAGCAACTATCGCCTGCATTTTTGTCATTGACTCCGCTTTGGCCAGAATGACACCACCGGTTCTGGGTTGCTTTCGTCCTGACAGTAAGAAATGTCCGGCCTTGTAATGCTTATCAATATATTGCATATGTGCCGAGATATGAGGCTCAACCTCTGAAAGATCCACTTTATATTCAATCGTTACAACAAACACTTCTGTCTCTCCAATAATAAAATCCGTCTAGACCGAAAACCTCATAGGATAGGATCAAACTATTTAATGGTTTAAACCAGTCTCATATATGAACTATTCATGAGATTATCATTTGCATTCTACATTTGCTCGGTGTTACAAAGTAGACATAAAAATTATGAATAATCGCTGACTGACAGTTCTTTTACTTTTATCGGGTGAATGCAAAGGAGATGATCCAATGACCGACACCCTCCGCCTTTCTCTACTTCAGCAGTTTGCAGCGGTAAGAGCTGCAACCGAAGAATTGATCAGCAATCTGTCCGCTGAGGATATGGTGGTGCAGTCCATGCCAGACGCCAGTCCAACCAAGTGGCATCTTGCACACACGACTTGGTTTTTCGAACAATTCATCTTAAAGAATTACCTGACCAACTACACAGAATTTGAACCCGACTACAACTATCTATTCAATTCCTATTACGAAAATATTGGTAAACGTCATGCCCGTCCTATGCGAGGCATGTTAACCAGGCCCGGTATCGAGGAGATACTTGCCTATCGAGAGGCCATAAACGAAACCCTCACTCAATTACTGGACAGTCAGCATAGTGAACATAATAGAATTGAAGAACTGGTAACTCTTGGATTGCATCACGAAATGCAGCACCAGGAACTGCTTATGACAGACATTCTGCACGCTTTTTCACTCAATCCTTTACTGCCTGCATTAAACCCAGACTGTTACGACGAAACTGAAACATCGGCGGATGCTATGAGTTTTCATACGTTTGAACCGGAGTTAACCAGCATTGGTGCAAGTGGAGATGAATTTTATTTCGACTGTGAAAGTCCCAGACACAGCGTCTATGTACACCCATTCGCCCTCGCCAACCGGCCGGTCAGTAATCGCGAATGGTTGGACTTTATTCATGACGGGGGCTATCAGAGTCCGACGCTATGGTTATCAGATGGCTGGCACCGGGTTCAAAAAGAGCAATGGCAGGCTCCGTTATACTGGCAAAAAAATGAAGGCCACTGGCAACAGTTTACGTTGTCAGGACTGCTCGATATCGACGCCGACGCCCCGGTCTGCCATATCAGCTATTTCGAAGCAGACGCTTTTGCCCGATGGGCGGGTTATCGACTGGCCACAGAACAGGAATGGGAAGTGGCCGCCAGACAACAGTCTCCTAATGGTAATTTCCTTGAAGCACAACGCTGGCGACCATCCAGCTCCGCCGGTCAGGGACTGGTGCAGTTGTACGGTGATGTCTGGGAATGGACCGCCAGTCCATACTCCCCTTATCCGGGCTTTAAAACCGCCGAAGGTGCTGTCGGCGAATACAATGGCAAATTCATGTGTGGACAGTATGTGCTTCGGGGAGGTTCGTGCGTAACACCCGCCATGCAGATAAGGCCTAGTTATCGCAACTTTTTCTATCCACACCAGCGCTGGCAATTTACCGGAATGCGTTTAGCCAAGGATCTATAATCATGCAAACCAGTCAATTCGCAATTACCGAAGGGGATTTTCGTAGCCTGTTCATAAGAGATGTATTGGACGGACTGCAACAACCAAAGAAAAGCCTGCCTTCCAAGTACTTTTATGACAGCCAGGGCTCTCAATACTTCGACCAGATATGCAATCTGGAAGAATACTATCCTTACCGAACAGAACTCTCCATGTTGCCGGATGTCGCCAGAGACCTTAACAGCATATTGCAGAACTCATGGGAGATAGTAGAGTTTGGTGCCGGGTCTCTGGTCAAAATAAGGTTGCTATTACAGCAACTTGATAACATTGAACATTATGTCCCTATCGATATTGCCGGTGATCATTTACGTCAGGCCAGTGATCGGTTACAACAGGAATTTCCACAAGTAAGCGTACTGCCTATTGAAGCGGACTTTACTCAACCAGCACCACTGCCAGAAACACGGTCTCTCCCAAAGCTGGGATTTTTTCCAGGCTCAACCATTGGTAACTTCAGCCCGGAACAGGCACAGATCTTTTTGTCCAACATTCGCCAGTCTCTGGGCAAGCACTCGCGTCTACTGATTGGTGTGGATACCAAGAAAGATCCAAATGTTCTGCACAATGCTTACAACGATAGTATGGGGGTTACTGCAGCCTTCAATCGTAATATCCTGACTCATATTAACCGTATCTGTGACGCCAACTTTGATTCTCAAACATTTGCTCACTATGCGTTTTATAATCCTGTCGCCAGCCGCATTGAAATGCACCTGATCAGCACCCTTGCGCAGGAGGTTAATATCGATGACCAA
The DNA here is from genome assembly GCF_050297175.1 of Gynuella sp. Taxonomy (NCBI): domain Bacteria; kingdom Pseudomonadati; phylum Pseudomonadota; class Gammaproteobacteria; order Oceanospirillales; family Saccharospirillaceae; genus Gynuella; species Gynuella sp. The sequence continues at coordinate 61,887 of NZ_JBNKSF010000008.1, forward strand.
ATGATCGCCTTTTCAGAGGGCGAAAATATCCATACCGAGAATTCCTATAAATATACGCCGGATGAGTTTTTGGCGTTAGCAGCGACAAGCGGCTGGGACAGGGAAAAGATATGGCAGGATAAAGCACATATGTTCAGTATTTTTCTACTGAGTGCACGTTAAATTACTCGTGAATATCTGAATGGGGATACTCTGTTACGGGCCGCATGCAACATTAAAACTGCATTCGGGCCTATAGGCATGTGCTAACAGCAGGTTTGAGACCCAGGGGTATTCATTATTTTTTCCCAGTAGTCACTGGAAAATATGACCCCCGATCTGCTGACCAGGGATCATTGTGATCCGTCAGCTACCGACCCGCATTTGCAATTCGTTCTGCTGGCTACTGACTTTGTAGCCCAATTCTTCCGCGAGGGACAAAATACCTGGATGTGCCTTCAGGACACTGTCATCAATCGGAATCTCCTCCAACTCCATGAGCTGATTATCTACCATTAAATTGCTCGGATGCAGATTAATTTTGCAGTCAAGGAAATGACCCAGCTTCTGCAGTGTTCGGCTATTTAATAATTGACTATATGGCAGATCAAACCAGTCTTCATCCGGCCAGGACGCTTTATATTCTTTAGCCTGTGCCTGTACTTCTGCCCAAAAATAGAGGTTTTTCTCGATCGGACTAAGTTTATGCCATTTGGACCCATATTCAGGCAACTTGGCCTCTGCTCCAAAAGGAGTAAACAATTCCATTTCAGACAATCTCAGAAAAGCCCCTTTTTGTAACCAGAGACAAGCCGTAGACATAGGGTTACGATGCAAATGAATGACTTTAACATCCGTTTGCAAAATATCCTTATACCACGACAAATGCCGCCAACACTGATATCCGCATTCAACGTACTTGCCTCCACGATTGATGTGATCGCGAATTTCTGTCAAATGCCCGAGAATCTTATCAGCGTTAACTGTAAGCGGAAGCGAGGGTGAGTTTTCCATTGGCATATAATCTTGCGAAAGCGGTTCATGGGTTACCCAATACTGTTTGGGTAGCAACTTGGTAAGACGGTGGGACAGCCACTGAGTACCACAGCGACCTGTTGACAAGATAAACCAAGCGGACATAAATGATCCTTAATGATTTGAGAGGGGTTACAGGAACCACTGGAAACAGCCAGACCAACCATACCAGTCATTCTTAATACAGAAACACCACAACACTCTGCAATAGACCTGGTTCCAAATGTTGACCTGTTCTCAGCAAACCTCCAATCATTATAGGAAAGTCCCAAAAAAAAGTACGCTTAAAACCCTACTACGTTGGTATAGGAAAAATAAAAAAATCGTTTTCATACGTTGCAATTTTGACTCATATCAGCCGCTATTGCTTCTGACACTTAAATTCCAGAGACAAAAAAAATAGTTGTCAGAGATATTATTTTCCAGCTATAGTTTATAAACATTTTTGATCTTATTTTTAAAATTTTATGAAACAGCAGTTCATTCTAATTATCAACGTTATCCTGGTCGTGGTGGTCCTACCATCGCGGGGGTTGTCGTTACAGAATTGAAACTGACAAAAAAATTTCTAAAACCCCCGCTTCGAAAGAACCGGGGGTTTTTTTATGCACTGGTTTTTTCGTAACGGACTTACCACAACCATGGGAGTTAACAATGAACGGTGCACAGTACATTCTCAAAACCTTGCAGGAACAGAGTATTCGTACTTTGTTTGGTTATCCCGGTGGCTGCATCATGCCGCTATATGATGCTCTGGTGGACTCCAACCTCGAACATGTTTTATGCCGCCACGAACAAGCCGCCGCTTTAGCAGCAAACGGATACGCTCGCGCGTCCGGCGGGCTTGGTGTCGTTGTGGCGACGTCCGGACCGGGAGCCACTAATCTTATGACCGGCATCGCCGATGCATTTATGGATTCGATTCCTGTATTGGTGATCACTGGTCAGGTAAGCAGCCATTTGATCGGTAGTGATGCATTTCAGGAAGTGGATGTATTGGGTATGACGATGGCTATCGTCAAACATTCCTATTTAGTTACCAGTGCTGATGAACTCGAATCAATTATTATAGAAGCTATTCACCTGGCAACATCCGGCAGACCCGGTCCGGTCTGGATAGATATTGCCAAAGATGCGCTGATGGGAGAAATGCCCCCAGAATCCGCATCCAAGCCAACTAATTATCATGAAAACAAGCATAATGTTGACCAGGCTTCTCTGCAAAATGCCATTGAGATTATCAGACAGGCCCAGCGACCACTGCTATACAGTGGTGGAGGTGTCATGTCCGCCAACGCTCTGGATGAGTTCAGAGCCTTTGCAAACCAATTAAACATTCCGCACGTAGTTTCACTCAAAGGAATTGGTAACCCGGGTTTGTACGGTGCATTGAATCTCGGAATGCTGGGCATGCATGGCTCCCGAGCTTGTAATGAGTTGATTGAGCAATGTGATGCATTGATTGCTATTGGAGTGCGTTTCGATGACCGTGCGACAGGAGCTGTCGAGCATTTCGCTACCAATGCCAATATCATTCACATTGATATCGATCCGGCCGAGTTTCATAAAAACAAGCGAGTGAGCTGTACCCTACGTGGCGAAATGAAATCCATACTGCAGCAGCTGACAACGGCTTTTTCGTCGACTCTGAACATACAAACCTGGCGCAACCATTGCCGGGCCACGAAACATCAAAAAGGCCTGATTCCGCAAAACCTTTCAACCGATAGCAACAATATCGCAGGACCGGAATTTCTAACGGCATTGTCCGCTGTCAAAAAAACACGCTCGGTAATCAGTTGTGATGTTGGCCAGCATCAGATGTGGGTTGCACAATATGTTGATTTCGACCATCCCCGTCAGCACCTCAGCAGTGGGGGCCTGGGAACCATGGGCTTTGGCCTGCCGGCTGCAATCGGTGCCTGCTTTGCCAGACCGGATGCTCAGATTATTAATATCTCCGGTGACGGGTCTTTCATGATGAACATTCAGGAACTGGCGACGATTCGCCGCCACCAACTGCCGGTTAAGATCATCATTCTTGATAACCAGCACCTTGGCCTGGTACGCCAACAGCAAGAGCTGTTCTACCAGGGGCGCTATAGTGCGGTGGATCTATCAGACAATCCTGATTTTACGGAAATCGCTCGTGTTTTTGGGTTTCATGCACTACAGATTCACAACCGTTCGCAGATAGGCCCTGCTCTGGATACATTGTTATCATGCCAAGGGCCTGCCATGCTACAAGTTCATATCAACACCGACAGCAATGTCTGGCCAATGGTTAAACCTGGCGGTGCAAACCATGAGATGCTGGAACCAGAACAGATAAAAGGAAGCGCCGCATGAGCCGAAAAGATCATGAGTTCTGCTGTCAGATAAGTTTTCAAACGGGTTCTATCGAGCGATTGTTAAGAGTCATTCGGGTAAGAGGATTCGTCATTAAACAACTGATGCTAGAGACTGAGGAGCACTGCTACTCCCTGAAACTGACCATCAGTGGTCGGCGCTCTCCCGATAATTTAGCATGGCAATTGAAAAAACTGGTGGATGTTCGACAGATCAAATATCAATAATCATGGAAACAGTGACACACGAGCCGGGTGTCACTGTTTTCCGGTAATGCTCGCATCACAGACTAAACAAGCCAATATCCTTACGCAGACGCTCACTTAGCTTATTGAGTTCTTTGGCCTGTTCAGCACTCTCTTCAGCGACAAGAGCCAGCTCTTGTGACGCCGAATGAATATTCGTGGTGTTTTGATTGATCTCGGTAGTCACTGATGTCTGCTCTTCAGCAGCGGTTGCAATCTGAGTAGCCATTTCATTAATGGTTGATATGGCTGAACGTATTTCAATCAGACTGGCATTTGCAGCATCGGCATCCAGAACACTTAAACCTGCCAGTTTATGACTGGCTTCCATACTACTGACAGCTTGTTTGGTGGATGTTTGCAAAACCTCGATCATGTTCTGAATTTCTTCAGTCGAAGCGTGCGTTCGTTGCGACAGCACTCGGACTTCGTCAGCCACAACAGCAAAACCGCGACCTTGTTCTCCAGCCCGGGCAGCCTCAATCGCAGCATTCAAAGCCAAAAGGTTGGTCTGTTCCGCGATACCGGAAATAGTGCCCAGAATCGAGCTGATCTGCTGTACATGTTCATCAAGATCACTGATAACCTTACTGGTACGGCCGACTTCATCTGCCAGCTTATTGATACTCTCCTGACTTTTTTTGACCTGCTGCTGGCCATTGTCGCTAAGCCTTACAGCGTCATCCGACGTTTTGGCCGTGGTAGATGCATTACCAGCAATCTCCTGAGTCGCAACCGTCATTTCATGAACGGCCGTGGCAACCATAGTAATCTCTTCCTGCTGCATATGAATTTTCTCAGCACTCAATGTTGCAGACTGCTGGGTACTGTTAGCCTGAGTAACCAAAACATCACCAATGTCTCGAAGACTTGAGATAATACCGTGCAGAAACCCGACAAAACGATTGAAGTTATTCGCCAACATACCGATTTCATCATCAGAACTGGTGGTAATACGTAATGTCAGATCACCATTACCATCGGCAATATTCTCCAGGCCACCAGAGACCGTTTTAATATCGGTAAACAACCAGCGCACCATAAGCAAAGTACCCACAGTTGCCACAACCAGAAGACAAACCACAATAAGAACAATTTTAACAGTCAGAGCCCGTAATGGTTCTGCAAGTACCGATTTTTGCATTACCAGGGCTAACACCCAATCCGTTGCGGGAACTGCATCAAGATAAACCAGCGTGTTCTGGCCAGACACAGATACGTCATATATCTGCGGAGTCTCACTCATTCGGGTTAATGAGCTGGAAGTAAATTGTTCATTCAGAGTATCCGGTGTTTTCAGGATCAGAGACTTGTCAGGGTGAACAGCGATTACATCTCGCTTGTCCAACAGCATGGCGTAACCGTCACCCATCACTTTCAAATTAACAATGTCTGACAGGATTTTGTCCATATAAAACAAACCGCCAATTGCCCCACGGAACTGTCCATTAATAATCACCGGGGCGACAAACGTAATAGCAAGCTTATTTCCGGTAACCGCAATATATGGTTTTGTAATCAGCGGTTGATTGGATGCTTTGGCAGCTGTGTACCAGCCACGCACACGCGGATCGTATCCAGCTTTATCGAGGCTGGGATCATGCCGATACATGGTGCCATCTTCCAGACCAACAAACGTCAATGCAAACTCACCGCCGGTTTTGCCTTGATTGAGTACATCCAGGGCAACCTGATGATCCAGCGTATCATTATTGCTACGGATGTTTGCTTCCAGTGCATGACGCATGGCTGCCATCGTGGCATGACGGTCTTCTGCCCAACTTTCCAGATAGCGCCTGAACGCTCCCGCCTGGGCATTGGTCTCCGAAAAGATTGCATCATCTCTCGCACTGTCCAATTGACTATAAGCAACCCAGCCAAGAGAGACAGATATAATGGCAATAATAAAAGCCGATGCCACGATCAGCTTGCTTTGCAGCGACAAATTCATGGTGACCACCACTATTGCTTGTTGAAATCCATGCAGAGAACACCTCTACATTCAAGTTTTAACAGCTGGCAGCGCAAAGTATAAAAAGGCATACCAGTGTCATCATTCCGGTTTTCGGGGCTGCCATTGATATCACCTGGCAGGCAAATATACTACTCTCTACAGAGCTTAGATCATTCTTATGAAAACTGGCGTGGAGCTTCAAAATTAATCGAACTCGCATCACAATAATCAGATAATTTCGGCTCATAGACAGAGCCATAAGAGCGCTACGTCAGTAACTGAAACGAAAAGATGCCAGCTATATATCTTTCATCTCGAAAATACTTGGATCGCTGGACTGAGTAAAACCTATGCGCAGCAAATATTGCTCATGCGCCTGATGCCCACCAAGCGTTTCAATGCTCTTCACACCAGCCTGCTTAAGCCTTTCTTTTAAGGTCAAAAACACCACTTCGGCGTTTTTGTAATCGCGAAACTCCGGTGAAACATAATCCAATTCAATCCAGGCTTTTGTTTCTCCATTTTTTTCGAGTAGCTGATAAGCAAGCAAGCCACAGGGTTTAAGATTTCTGAAAGTGATGATCAGCAAGCATTCATTTAACTTGTGAATGGAAAAACGGCTAAAGAACCGTTTAATATCATTTTGATACTGACCCACAAACAATTGAGCCAGTTTACTTTTGTCATAATTGAGATCCAACTCAATCAGCGAAAACTGATCTCTCTGGCGATAAAGCAACCACAAATAAAAAATATCGACGGCTGCAATCCATCCATTCAGCAAAAAAACCGGCCAGGCTTTGATCAATAGCCCGTAGGTTGCAAATGTCGAAGATCCAAAAAGGTTGATCCAGCGAAGCTTTTTGAGATTCGACATCATTAAAGAGATGGCTACCAGCAAAGAGCCAAAATAACCGAATAGTTCAAGCCCGTTCATAATTTTTCACCTGCATTTGAAAACGCGCACATTGTGTCGCCAGGATAGGATTAAGCAAGCATTTTCTGACCATTTGGTCAACATGGATCAATAATCCGAATATAACCCTGACAGGGTCCTGCTTTGACGCCAGTGACTGCATTGCTTTGGAGCCTGACGGATAGGTATACGGCGTCCGACCGCCTGGGAGTACTGGTAAACTTTAAAAGTGATGTACTTTGGCGTCCGGTTGTCATTCATGATATGCCAGGCCTGACTGTCGAGTTCTCGTGACCACAGAGGATAGCCGCCTGTTTTATAGCTGCCACTCATACAGGTTAAAAAGGCAAAATCATTGAGCGATACCACATCAAACCGCTCTTCCAGAGAGGTAAACTGTGGCCCAGTGCAGGAAGTTACGAGGCACAGGACACCAAAACCGATAATACTGACTTTGTTGCGCGGCTTCATATTCGCCTTTTCTCACATGCGTATCTGCAATATCGGCCATTCGTGTAAAATGTTTACTATCACAATCACAAACCGTGATCATGGCCGCTATTACAGATTAATTTTGCTCATACTCTCCTGAGACATGATAAGAAACGATATCATTGCGACAGGTTATTCATTTTATTGTTCCCTCAAGGAGGTCTCAGTGCCCAACCGCAGTTACCCGTTCACTCGCTTGCGCAGAATGCGTGCAGATGATTTTTCCCGTCGTTTGATGCGTGAAAACACGCTATCTGTCGATGACCTGATATATCCGGTATTTATTCTTGAAGGGACACAGCAACGCGAAGAGGTCAGCTCTATGCCAGGAGTTGAGCGTCTGAGCATAGATTTACTGGTTGAGCAGGCTGAATCATGGGTTGCTTTGGGCATACCCGCCCTGGCTCTGTTCCCAGTGGTCAGCAGCACCAACAAATCTCTGCTGGCGGAGTATGCTTATGATCCTGAAGGACTTATCCAGCGTGCCACTCGAGCTCTGAAAGAACGTTTCCCACAACTGGGCATCGTTACCGATGTCGCTCTTGATCCTTATACAACCCATGGCCAGGATGGCATCATCGATGAAAAAGGATATGTCATCAATGACATTACCAATGAGGTTCTGGTCAAGCAGGCTCTCAGCCACGCCGATGCTGGCGCGGATATTGTAGCTCCCTCAGATATGATGGATGGCCGTATTGGCGACATCCGCGTGGCGCTGGAGGATACCGGTCATCATAACGTTCGCATCATGTCCTATGCTGCCAAGTATGCCTCTTCATTTTATGGACCTTTCCGCGACGCCGTCGGCACTGCTGGCAATCTAGGCAGCGGCAATAAATATACCTATCAAATGGACCCGGCAAACACCGATGAGGCACTGCATGAGGTCGAGATGGACCTCAATGAAGGCGCCGATATGGTTATGGTCAAGCCAGGCATGCCCTATCTGGACGTGATTCGCCGGGTTAAGGACAATTTTGGGGTTCCCACGTTTGCTTACCAAGTCAGCGGTGAGTATGCCATGTTACAAGCCGCAGCGGCCAATGGCTGGCTGGATCTAGACGGCGTTATGATGGAATCGCTCGTAGCATTCAAACGAGCTGGCGCCAATGGCATTCTAACGTATTTTGCCGTTCGGGCGGCGGAATTACTCAAAAACCAATAATCACCATAACGAATAATCCGCCTGGAATTATTATCGCACTAATGGTGCAGACCAGGGCCGCTGACGATCAATGACCGAAAACGCTGCCCTATCAGTTTTTTTGTTAAGGAGCTTCTAAATAATGTCTGCGGGAAAACCAGACCAAGCTAAATATACAAAAACCAGAATTTTACAGACTACAAGTGACTGATTTAAACGGATTTTTAACGCAGCGCTGGCAACATAAATAGTTATTCAGAGGCTCCTTCAATAAATTGGTATTGAAAGTTGAACTGATTAACCCTATGTTTGACCTCCACCCTGAGTTAAATAATTTTTATCAGCAATCTCCCTGCTTTTTTAATAACGGTGACAAGAACATGAGTGATGCAATTATTAAAGTAACCGACGACAGCTTTGAACAGGACGTACTGGCTAATGAAAAGCCCGTGCTGGTCGATTACTGGGCAGAATGGTGTGGTCCATGCAAAATGATCGCACCTGTTCTGAACGATGTGGCTGAAGACTATGGCGACAAGCTGGTCATTGCCAAACTGAATATCGATGAAAACCCCAATACTCCACCTAAATATGGCATTAGAGGAATCCCAACCCTGATGATTTTCAAAGGTGGCAATGTGGTTGCTACTAAAGTAGGAGCACTGTCAAAATCCCAATTAATGGAATTTGTTGACAGTAGTATCTGACAGATCATGGAAAAGGAGCATAAATGCTCCTTTTCCAAAAAAAAATGCATTTCTGTCTGGACAGCCTGCCTCACTCTCACTATATTGTGCTTATAACTATTTCTGATTCCTCGGCTTTCTAGCCGAATATCCCCCTTAACTATTTCTAATCCTTTTTAATAACAAATAACTAGTATCGCATTCCTATGAATCTCAGTGATTTAAAAACCAAAGCTGTACCCGAACTTCTGGATATTGCCCAAGAAGCAGGTCTGGAAAACATTAACAGAACCCGTAAGCAGGATCTCATCTTCGCCATTTTGAAAAAGCATGCAAAAGGCGGTGAGGATATTTTCGGAGACGGGGTGCTCGAAATACTTCAGGATGGCTTTGGCTTCCTTCGTTCAGCCAGCGCCTCCTATCTCGCCGGCCCGGATGACATCTATGTTTCACCGAGTCAGATCCGTCGTTTTAATTTAAGAACAGGCGACACCGTTGCCGGTAAGATCCGCCCACCGAAAGAAGGTGAACGATATTTCGCGTTATTGAAAGTCGACACCATCAATCATGAGACTACCGAAAACGCCCGCAACAAAGTTCTGTTCGAAAACCTTACCCCCCTCTTTCCTCAGGATCGCCTCGTACTCGAAGCCGGTAATGGTAGTTCCGAAGACCTTTCAGGCCGTATCCTGGATTTGATTGCCCCTATCGGTAAAGGTCAGCGTGGTCTGATTGTTTCGCCACCAAAGGCCGGTAAAACGCTGATGCTGCAACATGCTGCACAAGCGATCGCCAGAAATAACCCAGAATGTTATCTGATGGTACTGCTGATCGACGAACGGCCTGAAGAAGTAACCGAGATGCAACGCTCAGTGCGCGGTGAAGTTATTGCTTCTACGTTCGACGAGCCACCATCACGTCACGTTCAGGTTGCTGAAATGGTGATCGAAAAAGCAAAGCGTCTGGTTGAACATAAAAAAGACGTTATTATTCTGCTGGACTCCATTACTCGACTGGCTCGTGCCTATAACACCATTGTGCCTTCCTCAGGAAAAGTACTGACAGGTGGTGTGGATGCCCATGCTCTGGAACGCCCAAAACGTTTCTTTGGTGCAGCACGTAACATTGAAGAAGGCGGTTCGCTGACGATCATTGCCACAGCTCTGGTAGATACCGGTTCCAAAATGGACGAAGTCATTTACGAAGAGTTCAAAGGTACTGGTAATATGGAAGTTCACCTGGACCGGAAAATTGCAGAAAAACGCATTTTCCCAGCCATCAATATCCGTCGCTCCGGCACCCGTCGTGAAGACATGATGATTAATCAGGCGGAACTGCAGCGTATCTGGATCCTGAGAAAAATTCTCAGTGACATGGAAGATGTTCAGGCGGTTGAATTCCTCATTGATAAGTTGAAATTATTCAAGACCAATGAAGATTTCTTCCATAATATGAAAGGATAACATCTTCCTTAATTGTCATAATTTCCGCAGTCTGCTTTTATGCGTTTGAGTAATGTCTATCTCATTCGCCATGGCGAAACAGAGTGGAATCGCGAGGGCCGTATTCAGGGGCGCAGTGAATCCACTCTATCAGACCAGGGCATTATCCAGACCCAACAGGCTGCGGGGCAGCTAAAACACATCCCATTTGATCATATCTATTGCAGCACTAGTCTGCGCACTCGCCAGACACTGGACATACTGCAACCCCACCTCTCCCCTAACGCTTCCATTCACTTTGAAGATGCACTGCGGGAAATTCATCTGGGATGCTGGGAAGGCCGGCTACACGCGGAAGTCCAGGCTACCGAGCCTGATAGTTATCACAATTACACAAACAGACCGGAGCTTTTTTCCATCGTCGATGGAGAAAGCTATACTGCATTACAGCAAAGAGCCTGGAACTGGTTTAAAACAACGCTGCACCGCCAATCATTCAGTAATGCCCTGATAGTTTCCCATGGTGTCTGGATCCGTACTCTGTTAGCCAAAGCGATTAACCTGCCAATCCATGAGCTACATCAGATACCACGCTTACAAAACTGTACTATTCGTATCATCCACATCGACAGCAACCTGGCCCTTTCTCTGGATCCGGTAAACGATGCAATCCAGGCACCATAAACAGCAGATTGATAATCATTCCACTTATTAACCCATATAATAAAATAATGCCCATTTTTTACTCTTCATCTACGCTGAATTGAGGTAGCGGGGTCACGCTTTCAGGTATCGGAATCGGATCAATCGTCATTCCACAGGAAGCCGTTTGATCCGTTCGGCAGATTCTGGAAGAATCAGCACCACTTAAGACAATGATGACACCAGGATCATGTTCGGAACCTTGTAAACATTAAAAGGTCTCTGAAAAAACGGCTAACAGCAGTTTTCCGAACAGAGCTGTTATCGGCATCATAGGCGTCCATCTTTTTCAGAAATTAACAGGGTTTCTATGGGAGTATCAGAAAACAATGGATGATGCTGACATCGGAATCATGAAAAAGAATTTAGAGATGTCCTTGAGTATTGAGCCGCAGTATTGAATGATGCTGCAATGTAATTCCCAAACCCGTTAACCGGCAAATATGATCACTTTTACATCAGTTATTGCCTGTCAATCAACTGGAGCTATCTTTTGAGCTATCGACAACAGGTCTGCCTGATACTATTACTGGTTGTACCGCTGTTTTCTTGGGCCGGAAACATAGACATTTCTGCACTGCAAACGCCTGTCGAAGTCTGGGATTATGCCGAACGCCTGACAACTCCCAGAAACACAACCATAGAGGATGTTGCCAGCAGCCATAACTGGCAGTCTGTGGATCGTGAGACTCCTGGCCGGGGATTCTCTAAACAGACAGAATGGTTACGTTTTAAAGTTTCCAACAGCTCTGATCAAAAGAAACGCATGCGTTTCTTTTGGCATCATGCGCAGATTGGCTCTGCCAATATTTATCTCCATGACACCAAAACCGGAGATTGGCTACCCACTATCCATCTCAGTTCTCTGACCCCGATAGAAGACCGTCCTTATCATGGCCGTATGCTTGAATGGTATGTCGATCTGCCAGCCAACAGTGAGTATCAACTGCTACTGAGCGCAGAATCTGTCTTTTCCATGAGTTTTCGTATTTTAGCCGGGAAGGAATCCGACCTTGGACGTATTGCCGGTGATACCTATAACTCCACTTACCTTTTTATCGGCTTCATCCTAGCCCTGGTGCTATACAATGCGGCATTGGCATTATCGACCAAGGAAAGTGGTTACTGGTTCTATATTTTTTATATCACCTTGGTGTCACTTTACACTTTGTCATTACGAGGTTTTCTATTCGAATGGCATTGGTATTCAGATCCAATCTGGGAACAGCGGGTGGTTTTGTTTCTGGCCCCTGCCAGCCTGATTTTTGCGCTGCTGTTTGCCGACAATATTCTGCGAATTAAATATCAACCCGCGCTGTTTAAATTTGTTTTCCGGTTCTGCCTGTCTGCCCAATTCATTATGCTTGCAGTCGCGGCCTATCCCTCTATTGATATTTTTGTTTCATTGTTCGCGCCCTTATCCATCGTCGTGGTGGTTTTCATGTTGTCTTCCAGTGCGTGGGTCATCCTGCACAAAGGTTACTATGCAATCCTGTTCTTTCTTGGCTGGCTGGCCCTCTTGCTCGGCATCGCTGGCCACCAGTACTCCATTATTATTGGTGTAGGTACAGAGCTGTTGGGACGCGAGTCTCTGAAAACCGGTACCGCTCTGGAGGCTATTTTCCTGTCCTGGGCCATGGCTATGCGAATACAACGACTTCGTAAGGAGCACGAAGCACTGCGCAAACAGCATACTCAGTCATTACAGGAAATGAACGAGCAGCTGGCGGACAAACTTGAATTGGAGCAGGAGTTGAATAATCAGAAAAATGAACTGCTCAACATTATCAGTCATGAATTGAAAACACCGCTGAATATTGTCTATTCTGCAATTGACCTGTTGCGCGAAAATCCTTCCAGTGAACATATTCGGGATCTGGCTTACGGCAGTGACAGACTTCGTCGTAATGTCGATAATCTGGTACTGCTGAGTGAACTCAATACCCAAAAACTTCGGGTCAACTATCAATATTTTTCAATTCAAAACCTGCTTTCTGCGTTAAATGAGACCGCAGAGGTTACCCGTAAAGCCGACCAGCAATGGAAATTGATTTCCAATGTCAGCCCCGAATACAGAATTTATTCCGATGAAAGACTGTTAACCATTCTGTTGGAAAATATCGTCGAGAATGCGTTTAAATTTAGTCCTCGTGGCATTATCAAAGTGGTGGTTTGGGTGGAAACAACCAACGGTCAGGATGACCGCATGATCTGGAACATCGAAGACGATGGCATTGGCATCCCTGAAGACAAACAAACCAAAGTGTTTGATCTGTTCTTTCAAATGGACCATGGTAAAACCAGGGGCGCCGAAGGCATGGGAATCGGTCTGCCACTGGCAGCCGAAATCATCAAGCGCCTCTTTGGAAAAATAACGCTCGAATCCATTCCCCATAAAGGAACACTGGTCCACCTTGAATACCCTTCAGCAGCCCCAAATCTCGAACAACAGCGGGTGCTAACAGGTCTTACCGGCAATAAAGAGCGCTGTGTTCTGGTGGTCGAAGATAACCACATCAATGCCAAGGTTCTGGTTCGACTGATGGAACAAATGCATTATCAGGTTGTGATTGCTGATAACGGCGCCAAAGCCGTCGATCTGGCTGCCAACCGGCACTTTGATCTGATACTCATGGATATACAAATGCCGGTCATGGATGGTTTTGAAGCCACGCGGCAGATTCGAGCTCTGGGTTATGAGGGAATAATCATCGCTATTACCGCCAACGATACCAGCGAGGACCGAAATAATGCTCAACAGTCGGGTATGGATGACTTTTTGGGTAAACCCATTCGTTTTCAGCAGTTAAAAACGAAGCTCCGAAGCTTTAACCTATAATGGTGTTCTGCGCAGGAGATTCAGCATGCCAAACCATGAACCTACATGGACATACCAACTGATCGAACATCTCAGTGATGCCGTCATTCTGTGTACCCCGCAAGGTGAAATTATTCACAGCAACTCAAGCTTTGCCCTGACTCTCGGATATCAGGTCAGCGACCTGACCGGTCAGTATTGCCAGAAGTTCATCAGCGGCGATGATCAACTGAGCGACAATCTGAAAGAGCCAACCTTGCCGCGGCAGATACGGCAATCTTTCCTGCATCAACGCAAGCACCCGGTGACATTTGATATTGAGATTGTCCCAGTCAATGAAAGTGGCAGTGAGACCAATTTTTACTGTCTGATCTGTCACCCCCTGATTCAGCAGGTCAATCTGTCGGTTGAGCAACCAGAACACTACATCAATCTGTTCAATAAAAGCATTGATGCCATTTGCCTGACCAGGGAAGACGGCATCATCATCGATACCAACCCATCCTTCTGTCATATGCTGGGATATACCGAGGAAGAACTACTGGGGCAGAATATTCTGACGTTCTGTTCGCAGCAATGGATCGATCACCACGAAGACAATTTACGGGAACAGTTAAACTCCAAAGGATACAGCTCCATTCTCGAAAAAGAATACATCCACAAGAATGGAACACCACTAAGGGTCTCCATTCGTCTTTTTATGGAAACATCCAGGCAGACTGGAGAGCGCTTTATCTGGAGTATCGCCCGAACACAATTTGACAATGATAAACTGGTTCAACAGTTGAAAGATTCTGAAGAAATGTTCAGAACCCTGTTTGATTGCAGTTTTGACGCAATTGCCTACTTTCGTAACGACGACACCTGTGAGCTTGCTAACCATGCATTTGAAAACCTGATTGGTTACAACCAGCAAGAACTTCAACAGCTTACTTTCAGAGACTATACACCTCCTGGCTGGGAAGACATTGAAGAACAGATTACCTCACAAGTACGGCAACGTGGTTATTCTGATGTGTTTGAAAAGGAATTTATTCACAAAGATGGGCATGTCATTCCAATCAGCTTAAGGGCATCGGCTCAATACAATGAACACGGAGAAATTATTGGCAGCTGGCTGATCTATCGGGACATCACCCAAAACCGTCAAATTCTGGAAGAGCTTGAACACTCGAGACAGGTTCTGGAACAGGCAGGCAGATTAGCCAACATCGGCGGCTGGTCCTACATCGTCGGCACCAGACAAATACGATTCACTGCAGAAGTGTGTCGAATTCTTGGTATTCCATTCCGTCAACAGGCCAGCCTTAAGGAAATGCTGGAGTTGTTTTCGCCGGAGTCACAAGCAGAAATTCAAGCATCAGTGGAAGTGACGGTGCTACTGCGCACACCATTTGACATTGAGGCAGTTTATAACGGCTTTAAAAATCCACGCTGGATGCGTTTGACGGGCCGGATAAAATCATCTGGTGAGGGCGATATTATTTTCGGCGTCATCCAGGACATTGATGAATACAAGAAGCAGTAACCATGCTTATCAGATAGCAATCTCGTAATCTTTAAGGTTGTTATACTCAATCATATGAATAATCTCCTGCACGTAAGCCTGACCACGCTGGGAATAATTGGAAAGTCCGACCGCCAGACTGGTGCCATCAGGAATATTGGAATTCTCACGCAGCTGCCGACGAATTTTACGCAACTTCTTATACGCGGGATTGGTATTCAGATTTAACAAATAGGCACGCACAGAGTAATCCACACTCTTAAACACCTTTACTTCATGGACAAACCCTTCATCTCTCTGACTAGGTACAATCCCGCAGCCACGAACAAAACACCATTGACCGAAAAAGTTATTACCACGACGCGCAAAACGGGATGTCCCCCAGGCCGACTCATTGGCCGCCTGGGCCAGCACCAATGACGCAGGAATTTTATCCACCCGCAATAGCAGATCATCCAAACATTCCGGATTAAGGGCCTGACAGGACTTGCTTTCGTATTTCCGGGCAACATTGTTCAACCATAATTGCTGGTAACGACTTAAACGACCGTTTGGCAGCATCATTTTCTTCCGCAGTTGTAACAATGCTGTCCGCAGTTTCAAAATATGCAGATTTTCCTGCTCGACAATAGGTGCCATAAACTCAAAGAACGTCTGCTTTTTCAGAGTCACGTCGGTAATGGCACCAAAGTCAGGTAACGGGATATGCAGACGCACAACAGGATCAATCAAAGGAGGCAGAAAAGTATCATCGTATTTCTGGCAGGACACCAGAAACAACAACACGACAAATAATGAAAATCTAATCATAAGTCCTCACACATCCTTGCGCCTGGTTGCCACATAAATACCGGAAAAAATCAATGCTACCGCCACCAGTTGCACCCATTCAATTGCATCCCCTAATAACATCCAAGCCAGTACCAGCGCAAACACCGGCAACAAATTAATACTCAGACCAGTCAATACCGAACCTCCATGTTTGATTGCTATATTCCAGCAGTAATAAGAGCCGATGGATGGCAGTGTTGCTACATATAACAACAGGTACCAGTTACGTGCCTGCCCCATATCCCATTGGCTCCCCTGATTTACCTCAAAAACATATGCAGGAAACATACAGACTATGCCCACCAGCATCAGCACAAACAGTACCGCGCCTGTTTCCATTTCCCTGGGAACCTTCTGCAACAAAACAGAATAGGTCGCAAACGATAACACCGACAGCAACATAACGGCATCGCCACGATTAATCTGCAATTCCGCAAAATCTCCTCCCGTGAGGACATACACTACCCCAGCCAGCGCCAATGCAATACCGGCCACCTGATAGCGGCCGGGGCGATGGCCAAATAGCAGAATATTCATGATCAGAATAATAACCGGGATCATCGCAGTCACAATGCCCACGTTACCGGGGCTGGTATATTTCAGCGCCAGATATTGAATCGTGTTATAGAGCGTCACACTCAGAACGGACAAGGTCAGCACCAACCATTTATGCTGCCAGAACCAGACCCGGTGCCGCCAGGACTGAGGCGCGGCAATCGGTGCAAGAATCAGCGCAGCAACACACCAGCGCCAGAAATTCAATGTCAACGGAGGAATCTGCCCCGCAGCCATCTTTCCGGCAATGGCATTTCCAGCCCAAAACAAATTGGCCAGCATGGCAAAAACAAATGGCGGTAATCGCATCAATCTTCTTCAAAGCTCCGAACAACATCACAATAAATACCGGAAACAGATACCCGGCTGCCATAACAAAGTACTCTGACCCCGGCCTGCCGGGCATTAACCAGCGCTGCGGCATATTGTGGATCGATATGACCGGCAGCACGGACCGTCTTAATGCCACTATGCGCCACATGAAACAGCAATACTGCAGCATATCCCTGCTGTGCCAGCAGGGTCAGTTCGCGCAAATGTTTTTGACCACGGCTGGTAACCGCATCAGGAAAATAGCCATGACCGTCGGACTCCATTAAGGTGACATTTTTCACTTCCACATAACAATCGGGCAATCCCGGTTGCTGCAACAGGAAATCAATGCGGGAGTTTTCCTGCCCGTAACGCACCTCAGAACGCACCGTTTGATAATCAGCCAGCTCAGCAATCCAATGCTCCCGGAGCGACTCAGCCACCAGAGCATTTGCCCGCTGGGTGTTCACGGCAATCATCTCCCCCTTCCGTTCAAGCAACTCCCAGGTATACCGCAGCTTGCGCTTTGGATCATCGTTTGGCAGCAGCCATACCGGAGCGCCAGGCAGCAACAGGTTCTTCATAGAGCCGGTATTGGGACAATGAGCCGTCACAATGCGGCCATCCGGCAGCTCGGCATCCATAAAGAAACGCTTGTAACGGCGGACCAGCCTGCCTTCGACCAATGCCCGATCAAACTGCACCGATAAAACTCTCCAGGCGCGCCAGTGCCTCCTGCAACACCGCTATCGGCTGAGTATAGGCAAAACGAATACTGGTATCGGGATGGGCACCACCAAAGTCCTCACCCGGGGTAGCGGCAATCCCCGCTTGTTCCAACAACTGCCAACAGAAGGTCATGGCATCACGGGTAAATGCAGATGCATCGCAATACAAATAAAACGCTCCGTCCGGAGCGGCATCAATGACAAACCCTAATCTCTCCAGCCCCTGCTTGAGGATATCCCGGCGCTGTCGCAACTCACTTCGGCGTTGTTCCAGCAGCTCAATGACATCCGCATCAAAGGCCCTTACAGCCCCGTACTGAGACATACTGGGTGGACACAGGAAAATATTCTGAGCAATGCGATTCACCGCATCCTCATAGCCCTCCGGCATAACCAGCCAGCCCAAACGCCAGCCAGTCATCTGGAAGTATTTGGAAAAACTTTGAATAACCCAGGCACGCTGTTCGTATTGCAGAACGGTATCAGCCTGATCACAGTCGAACACCAGTCCCTGATAGATTTCATCCATAAACAGCTGAATGTTGTGGCACTGGCAGAATGCAATAATTTCCAGCAACAGTGCTCTGGGAATCACCGTACCGGTGGGGTTACCGGGTGACGCCAGCAGTAGTCCCCGGGTACGGGACGTACATGCGGATTCCAGTTCTTCAAGGGTAGGCAGATAGCCATTGTGACGCTCAGTGTTAACAATCACCGGCTGAATCCCAAACAACTCAGCAAAATGCCGGTTACAGGGATAACCGGGTTCGATCAGAATCAACTCGTCACCACTGTTCAGGCTGGCAGCAAAGGCCAACTGCAGAGCTCCGGATGCACCTGGAGTGACGGCAATACGAGAGGCGGGCATTTGCAGCTGGTATTTCTGCTGATAAAAATCAGCGATTTTCTGTCGGAGCTGGGGAATCCCCAAAGCCGCTGTATAGCGGGTTTCACCACTGGCAACCGCCGACTGGGCTGCATCGATAATGGCCTGTGGCGTGGGAAAATCCGGTTCCCCCACCTCCAGATGAACGATATCCCGTCCCTGGTCCTGTAACTCCCGCGCTCGTGCCAGCAGCGCCATGACATGAAACGGCGCGATTTTCGCCAACCGCGCGGCCAAATGTACCTGCATTACCACCTACTCCAGAGCCCACAAAGAAGGCCGAATACTACCCAAAGGCCGGCCTGGAGTCATGTCTGCTATGTATTTACACCATCAGCGCCAACAACGGTATCTACCCAACCCGCTGCTGATGGCATGTAGCAGCTCACCATCGACGGTGTCACCACTCAGCTCCCAGAAAAAAGCACCTCCGAGCGCCTGACGACGGACATAATGCATTTTTTTGAACACCGTATAGGGTGTGTCATAACTCCACCAGTCACCGTCACAATAGGCATAGGCGGTACCTCCGGTCAGCCCGGTTGCCGGACAGATATCTTTCAACACCTTGTAGTCGTTAACACCTGCCTCATAAACACCTGCTGCCGGTCCTGTCGCACCATCACCTGGCCAGGGACTGGTCACTCCCGTCCAGCCGCGACCATAAAACCCGAGTCCCAACAGTATTTTTTCAGAAGGAATCTGCTTGTCCTTCAATACCTGAACAGCATAATCAGTCGTAAATGAACCAACGGGAATGCCCGGATATGCGTATAGAGGGGAATGGGGAGCAGTGGGTCCGGTACTGTCCCAGGTGCCGAAAAAGTCATAAGACATGAGCATGTAGAAATCCACATATTCGGCGGCACCTGCGTAGTCCGCCACCTTCAGTTTGGCTTCATTGGCTGAAATGGCAGCAGTGACCAGCTGGTCCCCAAAGCGCTGCCGCAGAGCCTGCATTAATTGCCGGTATCCATCAAAACCACTGCTGTCACAGCTCAGACCGCAATCATTTGGATATTCCCAGTCAATATCAATGCCATCAAAAACATCGGCCCAGCGTGGATCGTTCACCAGTTGGTAACAGGAATCCGCAAAGGCCTGAGGATTCAACACCGCTTCTGAGAACCCGGATGACCAGCTCCAGCCACCGAATGACCAAAGAATCTGCAAATGTGGATACATTTGCTTAAGCCGTCGTAGCTGACCGAAGTTACCATGCAAGGCGCCTTCTTCATCACTGTCAGCAACGCCATCCACACTACCTTCAGCATCATAATATTTTTCATAATCAGCATAACTGTCACCAACCTGACATCGTCCATTCTGGACATTACCAAAGGCATAAATAATGTGAGTCAGTTGTTCGGCAGAACCACTGTCGTGGATATTTTTAACATGATAGTTACGGCCATAAATGCCCCATTCGGTAAAATATCCAACAACCTTTTTATCATCGGCACGTTTTGAAAAGTGTTTGCGCATACCGGAATCAAGACCGTCCGCAACGGTAGAAAAAGCAATACAGCTCAACATCAGCACTCCCATACATTGCATCGTACGGGTCATAATTGTGTGAAAGTTCATGGGATCTCCAGTCAGTCTCAACAGATCAATCAAAGTTCCGGAGGAACTGAATAATCCCCCGATCAGGGTTAAGCATTGTTGTCAGCCAATACTTAAGGAATCTCTGAAAAACCGAATTATCATGAATGTCTTTATAAGGGCATCAGATAACATCTGGAATTGACGATAAACTGATATATTCCGTAAATCCATCTGCCCAATGACGATAATGAGTTGAACTTCACAATACCTGGGCAATTTGTTTATTCATCCAACACTACAGGTTCACGTACATATTCCACACCTAAATAAATTTATGGGCATGCCAATGACCATATATTGTGAACGATGATTTATCCGTTTTTAACCCGTTACTCAGACTAGGAACTGGGTAGCGATCTTCGCAAACAGACGATTGTCATTGATTGTTGAAACAGCGAATACAAGATAAACATCCTGGATAAATCGACCAGAAGCGGATTTTTGGGGAAAGGCCGACGTAAAGAAAGAATTCACCGTACTCCAGCAAGTACTGTTTAAAAACCATAACCACTGAAAGGGCTTCTGGTTCAGATCGCTCCTAATGCCGCGCGACAAGGATCCCAGGTGTACAGAATACACATAGAACAAGGTGCGGACGAATTGCCACTCAGATGTTCTGCCGAGGTCACAGCACAGACATGAAATGATCGAACGAAAGCCTCTCTCGCAAAACTTTCCCTGACGACGATACACAGGATATTCTGATCGGCTCCCGATCAATACTAATCCCTAAGATGGCAAAACAATATCAGGCAGATAACGAATCATTAGTGCCAGCCCCCCTCTATCACGTACACTTACCACTCATATATATTCGGGAGACGTATCTTGGAACTGATTGTTTTTGATCTGGATGGAACTCTGTTAAATGGACAACAGCAGATATCTGCCTACACGCTGGAGACCCTGGCATTACTAGGGGAACGAAATATCGCTTACACCGTTGCTACTGGCAGAACCTTGCATGCTGCACTGCCCTGCTTCGCCGGTCACCGCTTTCCATTACCCCAGATCTACAAAAACGGGGTGGTCATCTGGAACCCACAGACTCAGTCTTTCAGCCACAAAAACTGCCTGACCCGCACGGAGGTCACCGAGGTTCTGGAAGCCTTTGCCGAGTCGTCACTGACTCCGTTTGTTATGACCATCGATGACCAGCATCAACAAGCGGTATACCACGGTGCACTACAATCCTCTTTCGATCATGCCTTTTATGCAGAACTGAAAGACCGTACCAGTCGTCATGTTTTTCCCCTGGAAGCATTACCCGAAGATGGCATCACCAATATCAGTACGTCCGGCCAGGGCGAACTGACGGGCAAAGTGATCAGCCGACTGAAAAACATGGCACATCTGACCGCTTATTATGGTGAAGATATGTATACCCCAGGACATTTCTGGATGGATGTTCATCACTGTAATGCCAGTAAGGGCGGTGCGATTCAGCTACTCAAACAGGAACATGGTTTTGAACGGGTTATCTGCTTTGGTGACGGTGAAAATGATATCAGCATGTTTGAAGTCGCTGATGAAGCCTATGCCCCTGCCAATGCAGAAGACAATATCAAAACAATGGCGACTGAAGTCATCGGCCATCATGACGAAGACGGCATTGCCAAATTCCTGAGAAAACGTTTCAACCTCTGATTAATCAAATTTTTATATGTCTATTGCTAGCAACCCCTGGATCATCGCCATCCGGCCTAAAACTCTGCCTGCGTCCATCAGCCCAATTCTGGTGGCCAACCTGCTCTGTCTCGGAGCGGATTTTCGCCTGCTGACGGCAGTGTTAACCATGCTATGTGCACTACTGCTGCAAATATCAGTGAACTTCGCCAACGACTATTTCGACTACCACTCTGGTGTGGATACCGATCAGCGTCAAGGCCCAGTACGGGCAATACAATCAGGCCACGTGAGTCCGGTTATGATGCTGTGGTCAGCCATCATCACCGTAGTGTTGGCGGTTTTGATCGGCCTGTATCTGATCTGGACCGGAGGCTGGCCCATTCTGACCATCGCTATCACCTCTGTGATCTGTGTGTTCTGGTACAGCGGTGGCCCTTTCCCACTGGCTTCGTTAGGACTCGGCGAAGTCACGGTATTTATCTTTTTTGGTCTCGCTGCAGTACTTGGTACCCAGTACCTGCATCTGCAGACCGTCACCACCACCGGGATCTGGGTGGCCATACAAATGGGGCTGTTAAGTGCGGCCATCATGCTGGTCAACAACATTCGGGATATTCCCACTGACCAACAGGCCGGCAAGCGCACTCTGGCAGTGAGACTGGGGCTCGAAAACAGCCAGCGCCTGTATCAGATACTGGTGATCACACCACTGCTGATTCAAACCTGGCTATTTGTGCATACAGCAAAAGATGTCGGTCCGGCACTGCCGTTTCTGAGTATCCCCTGGCTGATGAAACTGATTAAAAAATTGCCGGAACGCAGTGGCCAGACACTTAACCAGCAATTGGCGGAGACAGCAAAGTATCTGCTGTTATTTGCAGTTATGACGGGTACCGGGCTGATCATCAGTCACCTGTGATAATGACCGATCAACCTAATGAATCGGACCCTGGCCATGATGAATGGCGCAGGGTTATGTTCCTTGTAGCGACCTGACGTGTTAAACCCAATTACACCTTGAACTGTTTGATCAAACCATACAGGTGATCAGCAAACTGTTTCAGTTCAATATTATCCTGAACCGAGACATGCGACTGATCGACCGCATTTTCGGCCATTCTGGCAATTGCACGGATATTTTCCATAACGTCATACGCCGCCACATTCTGCTTCTCAGCAGCATTGACAATGGCACCACTCATGGCGCTGATTTGTGCCAATCCACTGAGCATCTCCTCCAACGCATGACCGGTCGAGGTGGATTGCTGCACACATTGTTGAGCGAGGGTCTCATTTACCTGCATCAACTCAGAGGTTTTACCCGCCTGTTCGATCAGACTGGTAATCATCCGATGGATTTCTTCAGTAGAATCCTGGGTCTTGTGTGCCAGGCTGCGAACTTCATCGGCTACGACCGCAAATCCTCGCCCCTGATCCCCTGCACGAGCTGCTTCAATGGCAGCATTGAGAGCCAGCAGGTTAGTTTGTTCGGAAATCCCATCAATAACCGACAAAATGCTGGAAATGGTCTCGGTTGCTTTTTGCAGATCAGCCACCACTTGAGTGGCGGCACTCTGGTTCTGACCCAGTTCACTGATTAGCGCAATATTTTTCTCCATATTCTCACGGTTGTCCCTGGCGGAATCATTAAGGCGATTTACTTCCTGTGAGGAACGGCTGGCATTATCGACCATTTCATGACTTTCAGACTGCATGGTCGACACTGCGCTGGTCACACTTTCTGTACGATGCTTCTGCTCCGTGGCGGTTTCACTGACAGTTTTCGAACTACTGTCAGAGCGTTCGGCAATCTCCAGCAACTGACTGGAGTCTTTATGGATACCGGAAATCACTTCGCGTAACCATTCGACCAACACATCAACAGAGCGGGCTATCTGGCCAAACTCATCGTTGCGATGATTACGAATCAGATCCGTCAGATCACCTCGGGATACTTTATTCAGAAAATCCTTCAGCCCGTTAAGAGGCTTACGAATACTTGAGGCCACATTAAATGTCACCACAATGGCAATTAACAATGCCAGAGCCAGCAGCACCTCCAGTACCATGATCGATTGCTTGGTCATATCAATAGCACGGCTGGCTTCACGATTAGAGGAAACCTGTAATGCATCAGACACACCTTCCAACAGAGTCTGCACCTGAGAGACATAATCCGTAATCTGTTCCAGTGCCTGTTCCTGACTGGTCTGCTGTGTCAGTATCCGACCATGCAGCTTGATCAGCCCGTCATCGACCTGCACTTCGGCACGCAGCACGTCATAATAATGCGACAATATGCCGTTATTTTGCCGATCCACCTCGCCGAGCTGATCAACTTTGGATTTATAATCCGCCAGCATGGAATCGGTAAAAGCGATTTTCTGTTCGTAATCGGCTGGGTTATTGAGATTACGAATGGCAGAGATAGCACTGGACACACCAAGAGCAGTTTTTTCAGCCGAGCCCAGGTTCCAAAGATCTTCGTTGTTGTCTTCGGCAGCCTCGATCAATTCCTTGATGTCTCCTTCCATGAAAAATATTTCACTGTTGAATTTTTCCAGTCGGGCAGTTTCTTCAGCCATGAGCTTTAGGTTCTGCCGACGCTGCGACATGAAGTCATTCGCTGCCTGCTGAAATTGCTGAACCAGCGCGTCAGCTTTTGTGAGTCCTTCATTATCAAAATTCACCTGACGGATAACACGCTGATAACGATCCATCGCTTCAGTGAACTCACCACGATAACTTTCCAGCTGGGTGTCTTCATTACTTTTGGAAAACTGCGTGAGCGCTTTGTTGGCAGACAGTACAGCCACACTCAGCTCTGCATGATTAATGATATTGGGTGTCAACTCGGTGTTATAAAACTCTACCGTCCGCAATGCTTTTTTTTGCGAGACAATCGCGGTAAAGCCGATTCCAAGTAATAAAAGACCCACTAATAAAAAAGAAATAACAACCCGTTGAACCACGGTTAACTGCAGCTTCATCTCTAACTTCAACTCCAGAGTTAATTAAAGCAACCTCTCAACACGAAGCAGTGCTGATTGATCAATACCTTTTGGGATTTGCATTTCGTGCTCCGCTCCTGCACCAATAAAGTGCCAATCCAAGTAACTGTTATGCTGTTAATTCGACGGAACAAAACCACATATAGATATCATGATAAACGAACATTCTGATTTGCCCAGACACAAAAGGGGTTATCTCTGTTGCAAGTATTTAACATAACTTGTGTCTGTTTCGGAAAAGCTACACATTCTGTTCAAGCGGTGCCAATGAAGGCATAGTCGTCGTTGCCAAATCGGCCTCAACTCGGTTTCGCCCACCGGATTTTGCCGCATACAGTGCTTCATCTGCCCTCTGAATCAACTGCTTCAACGCAGTTTTATGCATCCCGGGCTGGGTACTGGCCACGCCAATGCTAACCGTCAAATGAATACTAAGATCACTATTGCCGAATGCCCGGTGTTCGACCGAAGCACGAATGGCTTCTGCAATGCCGGCAGCAATATCAATATCCGCCCCCGGCAAAACCACCATGAACTCCTCTCCTCCCCAGCGTCCCATAAAGTCATGAGTACGCAGCTTGGTTATCGGAATCACCTTCGCCAGATGCATCAATGCCTGATCTCCAATTAAATGACCATATTGGTCATTCAGCTTTTTAAAGTGATCGGCATCAATGAGTAAAACTGAAATCATTTCGTGATCATCAGTACAACGACGCCAAGCCTGTTCAAGTTTTTGCTCCAGCCCCTTACGGTTCAACACCCCGGTCAGATGATCAATAACCGCTGCCTGCTCTGCCTGTTCACGCTGTCGAACCAATTTCTGGTTGTCATTCAACAGGCGAATTTCATTACTCACCGAGTTGGCAAACTGCTTGGCCAGCAATTGCGAGTGAACTAACAAAAACAGCAGCATGGCATACACCAGCAATATATATTCTGTTACATAAAATACGTAACCGGGGTCCAGGCTTAACAGCAGATCATTGACGGCTCCGACAACCAACAGGATAAAAATAGCCAGCGACAAACGGGCGCCGGTAAAGCGCTGGATTGAAGCTCTGACCAACAAATACAGAATTACCAGCATATTCAACACCAGCCACACCTCCTCAGCAGGCAATATCAGATATGCCAACCAGTCCGCTGGGGTCAGAAAGATACTCAGGGTCAGTACCAGTGATCCCGTCCAGGAACACTGCAGCAAACGTTGCGGAAACACCTGCCGGAACAGGTACTGGTAAAAATGCAGCCAGATAGAGGCCGGTATCGCAATTGTCGTCAGCTCCAACCGAAACCGCCAAATGGCGATAGCATTGCTGGTCCATGAAAACATCTGTTCAAAATATCCGAAACCAACGAAGCATCTGAACGCAACAAACAGACAGGCAACGGCAATTAGCAATGAACTGGTATTCTGGCGCCGGTTTAAATAAATCTGCAGGTGATTCAGTGCCATATAAAGCAACGCTCCTATGGCAATACCATGCAGCAAAACCACCAACATACGGTAGCGGTTATATCGCTGGCGCAGATCAATGGTCACGGCGGTACGAATACCACCTTTATAAAAGTTAAACTTGGAAACCTGTAATACCAGCCAGTAACGTCCCTGAACAGGTGGAAGTGCGAATGACAGATAGTCTGGCGCAACAACATTATGGCGCGGATCGGCCGAGACCTTGCCACCTTCAAACAAATCGATAACTTTATGGCCGTCTTCACTGACGAGATAAAAATGAAAGGCTTCGCTGATGCGAATCAACCTCACGACCATAGATTCTGTCAGCGCACCTTCAAAATTTAACCGGGTCGCATAAGTGGCAATACCATGATTCATTGGGTCCTTATCAGATACCACGTCATTCCAGATACCGGGTACCGTCACCGTTTGCCAGGGGATAGCGGGATCAACAACATCGACCGGAGGCAATAATGCATTCCAGTGAAATAGCCAGGTCCCATTTAAGACAATAGGCTGGCGATCGAGAAGCTGCTGACTGACCTGGAACTCCATCGCTGCCCATAATCGGGATGGTAGCAGCAATAAAATCAAGAAGAGCAATACAGATTTATTGAGAATACATAGCATCGACGGAAGATTAGTGACCTTGATCACCATAAAAACGTGATTGTATCAACATTTTCCCACCAATATGAGTTGAAACTGACAGAAACTGCATTGCTTTTGACCGATATCTAACCAACCGGCAATATTAGAGGGGAAAAACCTAAGGGGCCTCTGAAAAATAGGAATAGTTTTGATGCAGGCAAGGAAGCACCACTCGCTACACCGCAATTTACGGGCGTAAATGAGGATGTGAGACGGAGGCTGACAACGTCCTGCATGAAAATAGGCCATTTTTCAAAGGTTCCCTAAATTAGAGCATTAATCCAAACGGTCCTTGCCTCTTGTCCAATCGCTCCACGAATATCCTGTTGTGTTGCAAACTTCATGGTAGAGAGTTCACTAGTGTAGTGTCTTGAATAAAGCCTATATTAAAAAAGCACCTCAAGATGTTCACAGGCAATGATCATTCCCATGTCAGGAACTGGAACGAAGCGGTGGGCGTCTTGAGGATTTCTCGAAGAGTGGGATGCCGTTGGCTGAACTTAACGTAGAGTTGTGAAGTGAATTCGGCGGCCCATTTAAATATGCGTTTTATTTGAGACACGACACTAGAGCTGGCACGGATCATAAACAAACGCTGCCTATTTGTTACACTTACCTAATGGTAATGACCATCCAGAGGTTTCAAACGAACGTGCAGTGGTTGCAGACATTACGCCGCTATTGGGCAAACAAAACGATCAATTACAGCTTTTTGATTCTGGTGACCTTACTGGGAGTGGTGATACCCGCCTGGTACTGGCACCACATTCACCTCATCATCCCACTGATCCTGGGTATTATTGCGGCAGCACTGGCAGAGAGTGACGATAGCTTCAGTGGAAGAATCAAAGCTCTTCTACTGACCCTATGCTGCTTTGCCCTGGCGGCGTTCTCAGTCGAATTGCTGTTTGATTACCCAATGCTCTTTGCCATCGGTCTTTTCAGTTCTACCTTTGGTTTCATTGTTTTAGGGTCACTGGGTCCAAAATACAGCAGCATTGCATTCGGTTCCCTATTGCTGGCCATCTACACGATGATCGGCGCACACCAAAGTACGAACCTGTGGTTTCAACCGGTCATGCTGCTTTCTGGTGCAGCCTGGTACTATCTGGTATCAATGACCTGGCAGATCATCTGGCCAATGCAGCCGGTGCAGCAAAGCCTTTCCAGTGTATTTTTGGATCTGGCGGATTACATTGATGTCAAAGCCGAATTATTTCACCCAGTCAACAACCTGATTCCTCAGCCGTTACGGATCAAAGAAGCCAAACTTAATGTCAGTACAGTGCAGTCACTCAATAACTGCAAAGCGACCTTTCTCTCACGATCAAAACGAGGTCGCATTGGCGGTCCGAGTGATCGTTTTCTGAATATTTATTTTATCGCCCAGGACATCCACGAAAGAGTCAGTTCCACTCACTATCGCTATCAGGACCTGGCCCGCGCCTTTGAACGCTCAGACATTTTGTTCCGTTTTCAGCATTTGTTGCAGATACACGCACAGTGCTGCCGCGACATCGCCCATGCCATCAGAATGGGACGTCCATACACACACAGCACTAAAGCCGTTCAGGCACTGGAAGAACTCATAAGCTCCATGAGCTACCTGAAAGGCCAACAAAACCCCGGACCAAAAAACCTGATTACCCAGCTGACATATCTGTTCGACAACGTCGCCATGATCAGCAGTCAGATCGAAAATCTGAACAACCCTGATGCCCGACACACAGACGAAGGGGTTCTTAACGACACAAATCCACACACCATCCGCACAATGTGGCAGCGAATCAACAGTCACTTGAACAGGGATTCACAGATATTTCGCCATGCAGTTCGCTTATCGATAGCTCTGACCGTTGGTTACGGCATCATACAGGCCCTGGGGCTGGAGCGGGGGTACTGGATTATGTTGACCACTCTGTTTGTATGTCAGCCCAACTACAGTGCTACCCGGAAGAAACTGATCAATCGTGTCATTGGCACCATTGCCGGCCTGTTGATTGGAGCATTTTTACTGACGGTATTTCCATCTCATGAAAGTCAACTGGTCTTCATCGTTATCTCAGGAGTACTGTTCTTTGCCTTCCGCCTGAATAACTACGGTTATGCAACCGGGTTTATTACCTTGCTTGTGTTGTTCTGCTTTAATCAGCTCGGTGAAGGTTATGCTGTAGTTCTGCCTCGACTGGCAGATACACTGATGGGATGCGCGCTGGCGGTTATCGCTGTCACTAGAATACTGCCGGACTGGCATGCGCGCCGATTATATAAAGTACTGGCTGATGCGGTGAATGCCAACAAAGATTATCTGGCACAGATTATCGAACAATATCTGAACGGAAAAAAAGATAATCTGAACTATCGTATCGCTCGCCGTTATGCCCACAATCAGGATGCTAATTTGTCCGTCTCCATCAGCAACATGTTGTCTGAACCAGACAAATACATCACCTCAGTTGAGGAAAGTTTTCGCTTTTTAACATTGAATCACGCCATGCTGGGTTATATTTCTGCGCTCGGAGCACACCGAACAAAACTTATACAGGCTCCTGCCCACCAGCTGGTCATCGACAGTCATAACCTGATCCACAGCCACCTGGAAACATTGCATAAACAACTTAGCAGTAAAGAGCACAATATGGACCTGAATGCGATTGGCCAAAGCGAACTGGAGCAACGACTCAATGAATGGCGCGATGAAGATGAAGGCTCAACCAGACTGGTTTTGCAGCAGTTGCAACTGATCTATCGCCTGCTGCCCGAACTGCATACATTAGCGGAAAAAATAGCAGGAACAGGAAACAATATCTAACCATGCTTCACGTTTAAGCTTTATATGTGCCCCCAAACACTATTCGTCATACAGGTGAAGCAGGTTGCGTTAGGCCACTCTTCGATTTAACAACCACAGCCTAAAAAACGGCCAATTGCTGATGCTTAATTCAGATGCTTCACAATGCATACGGAAAATCCATCTATTAATGGGTATGCAATAAATCGGAATACACACAGATCTGATTCCGACCTCTCGCTTTTGCCTCGTATAAGGCTTCGTCGGCCTGCTGGATGATCGCTTTCCAGCTACCATCACCCGGTTGAGGAGTTAGATTTGACACACCGATACTGACCGTGAAACGTATGTGTTCATTCTCAAAATTCAACACCGCCTTTTCAACACTATCGCGAATGATTTCGGCAACCTCTGCCGCCGCCTGGACCACCGCCCCTGGCATCACAACCATGAATTCTTCTCCTCCCCAACGACCATGAAAATCATTGCTGCGCAACATCAGTCCACGCATGACCGATGCCAGAAAGACAAGTGCATAATCCCCTTTCAGGTGGCCATAACGATCGTTCAGCTGTTTGAAATAATCAGCATCGATGATCAATAAAGACAAACAGGTTTGTTCGCGAATGCAGGTGTTCCAGGCTTGATCCAGGCGAACCTCAAGGCCTTTACGATTGAGTACTCCGGTCAGGTGATCAATGGTAGCTTCGCGCTCCGCTGCTTCACGTTCACGAGTCAGTTTACGGTTGTCATGGATCAACCTGATTTCATTCTGAATCGCAATCGCATAACGTCGGGCCAGCAATTGCGCATGCAATAATAGAAACAGCAACATGGCATATTCGGTAATGTACAAATCATAATGAGCGGTTCGGGTGGAAATCAGATCATTGATAACCCCTATTGAAACAATCCCAAAAGATACCAACGCGACTACGGCATCAGGACGTCGCAGCTTAATTGCCCGTAACACCGAGTAGCTAATTCCCACCATATTGATCAGCAACCACATCTGTTCTGCCGGCAGAATGACATAAGCCAACCAGTCCGGGGTGATAACCAACACAGCCAGAGTCAGCAGAATGGAACCTGTCCAGGAAAGCTGCACCACCCAGCGGGGCAGCACGCCACTAAATAAAACATGATAAAAATGCAGCCAGATCGTGGCCGGAAGAACCACTGTTAGCAACTCCAACCGGAAACGCCAGATCGCAACAATATTACTGGGTTGCGAGAAAAAGCCCTCAAAATAGCCGTAACCGACCAGGCTGCGAAGTGCAACAAACAAACACGCCAGGGACAGCAGTAACGAACTGGTGGACTGTCGCCGGTTAATAAAAATCTGCAGATGATTCAATGCCATATAGATCAGCGCGCCAATGACAATTCCGTGGGTCAGTGGCCGATAGACACCCAGGCGTTCACGCCGCTGATTGATATCAATGGTAACCGGAGAACGAATGCCACCCTTGTAGTAAATGAACTTCGACACCTGCAATACCAGCCAGTAATGACCTTCTGCTTGTGGTAAGGCAAACGACAGATAATCCGGGGCCACCACATGTCCCTCTGGCTGCCCGGATAGACGACCACCTTCAAACATACTGATGACTTCTGTGCCATCAGCCCGGACCAGATAGCCTTTGAATGCTTCGCTGACGCGCACAAAGTTGATCGTCAGGTCTTGCTGCAGGTCTGAGTGAAAATTCAGTCGGACAGCAAAAGTGGCAACGCCATGATTCATTGGACTCCCCTCATCCACCAAGTCATTCCATACACCAGGAACGTTGACCATTTGCCATTGAATATCAGGATCGGTAACCTGCGTTGGATTCACCAGCCGGCCCCAATGAAACTGCCAATGTCCATTCAGCGACAGGGCATGTTCTGCCAGTACTGTTGGGTCAATCTCAAATTCATCGGCCATCCGAAGATCGATCGCCCGAAGAAAGGGAGAGCCCAGAATCAGAATTAAAAGAAAAAATACGCGCATGGCCGCCTGGATAGTCATCAATCCAACTACTATTCAGATTAGACTAATAATTACATTGGCAGTGTTGTTATTTAAGGAATCAGTAATCTGTATCGATTAAGGGGGGGGGGTGACCGGCACTCCCAAAAACGGGCTAACGAGAGGGACAAAAACGGGTCTTCACTGAAAACACCCAATACGGCTGACGAATAATCTCACGGCGACGCTGTAACCACCCGATTCCGACCACTATTTTTGGCTTCATACAAGGCCTGATCTGCCCGTTCGACAATCGCCTCCAGCCCATCATCTGAGTGGCGTTGACTCAGACCAATGGAAATGGTCATCGATTTGTCCGCTTCCAGCTTACAATCGATATCATGCATGAGCTCCTGGCGAATTTGCTCACACGCCTCATAGCAACTGTCCAATTGCCGGCCCATGAACAGAATCAGAAACTCTTCCCCACCATGGCGGGACACAATGGCTTTTGGCGGAAGGCTGTTTTGTATCAACTGGGCCAGATGATGCAACAGCACATCACCGCGCTGATGCCCGTAGGTGTCGTTGATGTTCTTAAAGTGATCCACATCGACCAGAGCCACACAAAACATCTCTGACCCTTTGACCGCCTCTCGCAGTGTTTTCATCATGAAACGGCGATTGTGGATATTGGTTAGGTCGTCAATGTGAATTTTTTGGTTCAGCTCATCAATCATTTGTCTGAGAGCCTGCTTTTCAGCCTCGCTCTCTTCTTGGCGAATGCGGTCCAGCTCCGCCTGCATACGGGTTCGTTCAAGCTCCCGTCGGGCATCACTCAACTCACTCACAGATGTCATCAGTTTCGCCCGCGATGCAGCCACACTGGAGCGCTGCTCACGCTCCATCTGGTGATAGCGCTTATAGTGACTGAAGGCCTTTTCCATCAGACCAATCTGCTGACAGGCCTGGGAAATTTCCAGATGGGTATGCAGAATAGTCAACCGATCATCCTGTTCAATCAATGCTGGCAGGATGTCTTCATAAATATCTATCGCCCCCTGCACATCACCATGCATCCAGGCGATTCTCGCCAAAAGCAATTCTGCATCCAGCTCCAGACCCTGAAACCCATGCTGCCTGGCCAGATTACCCGACAACAGAATGTTGTGCTGGGCTCCACTGAAGTCACCACTGTAGGCTTGTAACGCGCCATAGTTGGCCAGAATCAAAGCCTCGCGATAGGGGTTTTGGGACTGGCGTGCAAGTTTCAACGCCTGCTGCGCATACAGCAAGCCTTCGCTGGCCACAGCGGTTGCCTGCTCGGCCAACTGCGGTTGTTTATGTGACAGCAATTCGCGTACGTACAGGACGCTGAAATCAGCGAGATTATTCAGAACACAAAACCGGGCTTCGATATCAAGTTGCTGAGACAGAACCAGCGCCTGGAGCATAAATTTTTTGGCTTCTTCGTGCTTTTCGAGATGCTCCAGCACGACACCGATACGGTTGTAGGCCCAGAACAGCAATGCCGGATTCTGTCTGGTACGGGCATATTCCATACTACGGGTAAGGTTCTCGAGCGCTTCGTCCATCAGGCCCAACTGAATATAAATAACAGCCTGTTCATTCAGCGCACTGGCCAATTGTTCAATATCATTCTGGCTTTGCCAGATAGAAATGGCCGACCGATAATGCTGAACCGCTTCGTGATAAAGTCCTTGTCGTGGCAATTGCATGGCCAGCAACATCTGCGCCCGCCCTTGAATATGGGTCAGACTGTGTTGACGCGCCTGTTCAAGCACTTCAGTGGCCAAGGCAATACCTGCCTTATAGTTTGCCTTGTTACGCTCACTGTTCGCCTGAGCCAGAGTGGCTTCTAATTGATTGGACAGTGACAGATTGTTCTCCGTCATTCAGTAGGGTTACCTTTTATCTTGCATAATTGCTGTAGTTACAAACATTTATTCATGAATAATCATAAATATAGCAGTCGACAGGATAATATCAGGCGAGATTTGAGGCTTTCTGACACCAATTGTTGATCTGGTGCGCAAATATCCTTTTTTGATAAATAAGGGCAGCATATAAAATGACTACTCCAAAGCCGATGCATCTATGGCCCCGGAGTTGTAACCGGTCGGATGACGACTCACCCGACCGGTTGGAAAATCAATCGCTTTCCCCCAGAATTTTCCCGACACGGTTACGCATAAGGGCGTAATACATGACGGGAATGACCACCAGCGTCAATAAGGTTGAAACCAAAATCCCAAAGATCAGTGATACAGCCAGGCCACTGAAAATCGGATCATCAAGAATAAAGAATGCTCCGAGCATGGCTGCCATACCGGTCAGTACAATAGGTTTCGCCCGTACTGCACCAGAACGGATCACCGCTTCTTCGAATTCAATACCTTCACGAACCTGTTGATTGATAAAGTCCACCAGCAAAATCGAGTTGCGCACAATAATCCCTGCCAACGCGATCATGCCAATCATTGAAGTAGCAGTAAACTGGGCACCGAGCAGCGCATGACCCGGCATAACGCCGATAATCGTCAGCGGAATGGGAGCCATGATAATTAACGGTACCGAATACGAACGGAACTGAGCGACCACCAGCAGGTAGATCAGAATCAGACCGACTGAGTATGCCAGTCCCATATCCCGGAAAGTTTCGTAGGTAACCTGCCACTCGCCATCCCACTTCAAACTGTATTCGTAGGGATTTTCCGGTGGATTGATCAGGTACTGTTTGAGACCTTGACCGTTATCAAAGATTTTGTCGCCAAGGGCCAGAAAGATCTCCGCCATACCATACAAAGGGCTGTCCAGCTCGCCAGCCATATCACCGGTTACAAAGACCACTGGCAACATGTCTTTGTGATAGATGGCATTTTCCCGGGTTGTGGGCTGTACGGTGATCAGATCACTGAGCGGCACCAACTGACCATTCTGACTACGAACTCTGAGCGCCAGTACCGACTTCATATCCGCTTTATCAGCTACGGGATACTCCACTCTGATCGGTACCGGATATTTAAAGCTGGGGCTGTGTAAATAGCTCACATCCTCGCCCGACAGCACTGCCGCCATTGCCGCAACAATGGATTGTTGATTCACTCCCAGTTGCGCGGCTTTCTGTTGATCGATCCGGGCAATCAGCTTGGGTTGCGCAGCCTCGACACTGTCGTCAACATCCACAATATCCGGAGTTTCGGTAAACATCCGCTCAACTTCACGAGCCACCTGAATCTGTCCGTCATAATCCAGCCCATATACCTCTGCCACCAGAGGTGACATCACCGGTGGTCCGGGAGGCACTTCCACCACTTTCACATTGGCATCATAAGCCCGGCCGATCTTCTGCAACGGACCTCGTATTGACAACGCAATTTCATGACTTTTGCGATCACGGTGATGTTTACCAACCAGATTAACCTGTAAGTCCGCCACATGAGAGCCCTCACGCAGATAGTACTGCCGCACCAGCCCATTGAAGTTGATGGGCGATGCCAGTCCCACATAAGCCTGATAATCGGTCACCTCAGGTACAGTGGCAATAAAGTTACCCAACTCCATCATGACTTGCGCAGTCCGTTCCGCACTGGTGCCTTCCGGCATATCAACAATGACCTGAAATTCTGATTTGTTGTCGAACGGCAGCATCTTAAGAACCACCAGTTTGACCACCGCCAGACTCACTGACGCTGCAATCAAAACCAGAATACTGACGCCCAGCAACCAGCGCTTCGGACGCCCGCGATTACCCTGTAAAAACACCCCAACGGTATTCTTGAACAACCGGTACAACCAGGTTTCCTGATACTCGCCTACGGCACTATGATGATGCTTCATACGTTTGAACATCACGTGCGACAGCCAGGGCGTAAAAATAAAGGCGACCCCCAGCGAAATGATCATACCGATGGAAGCATTGATTGGAATCGGACTCATATATGGCCCCATCAACCCAGTCACAAATGCCATCGGTAACAATGCGGCAATAACTGTAAATGTGGCCAGAATCGTCGGACCGCCGACCTCATCTACTGCGGCAGGAATGGCCTCAATCAGACTCTTATCCTCCATTTGCATGTGCCGATGGATATTCTCAACCACCACGATGGCATCATCGACCAGAATCCCAATCGAGAAAATCAGTGCAAACAGTGACACCCGGTTCAGGGTGAACCCCCAAGCCCAGGACGCAAACAGCGTAATCGCCAGGGTAATGACCACTGCCATGCCGACGATAAACGCTTCACGCCAGCCCAGCGCAAAAAACACCAGAACCACAACCGATGCGGTTGCGAAAATCAGTTTGGAAATGAGTTTCTGTGCCTTGTCATTGGCGGTTGCACCGTAGTTCCGGGTTACCGTTGCGTGCACGCCATCGGGTACGAACACACCTTTAAGCTGTTCGAAACGTTCAATGACGTTTTCTGCAATGTTCACCGCATTGGTACCCGGCTGTTTGGCAATTGCAACTGTCACAGATGGCTGGGTTCCTTTCATGCCAGCCGCATGGCCAGTGGCAGAAGGGCCCGCGCCAAACCAGGAATAGGTTTCCGGTTGGTCAGCACCACGAACAACCTCAGCGACATCCTGCAGATACACCGGCTTACCGTTGGCAACACCAACCACCAACGACTTCACTTCATCGATATTGCTTAAAAAGGCACCAGCCTGAACCAGTATCTCCTGATTATCATCCACCAGTGATCCCGCCGGAACGGTGGCATTGGAGACCTGTAACGCAGTGCGCAGATCGCTGACTGCAATGCCGTATCCTGCCAACCTGGCCGGGTCGAGCAATACGTGCACCACTGAATCCGGGCCACCAAGGGTATATACATCACGGGTTCCCTTAACCCGCTTCAACTCCAGCTCAATGGCGTGAGCCACCTGCTGCAGGTCGTAGGCACCTATTTCCGGGTTATCGCTCCACAACGTTAGCGATACGATTGGGACATCATCAATACCTTTGGGTTTGATAATGGGTTGCGCCAAATTCAGATCCGTCGGTAGCCAGTCAAGCTTGGAATAGATCGCATTGTAGAGCCGCAGAATCGCAGCGGTACGGTCCTGTCCCACCTCATATTGGACGGTCAATACCACCTGGCCAGGGTTGGAGATCGAATAAACATGCTTGACCCCTTCAATCTCGGACAATATCTGCTCTGCCGGAGCAGCCACCAAGTGCTCAGCTTCTTTGGCCGAAGCGCCAGGATAGGCAATGAAAATGTTGGCGAAGGTGACATTGATCTGCGGTTCTTCCTCCCGTGGAGTGATCAGTACCGCAAACAATCCGAGTAGAAAACCGACCAGGGCCAATAACGGTGTGATCTCCGTAGTCAGAAAGCGCCGGGCAATTCCACCAGATACTCCTAGTTTTCGGTTCATAATGCCGGATTCCCCTGTTGTTTCAGATAGATTCCGGCCGCAATCGGATCTGCTGCCACCTGTTCACCAGCCTGAAGGCCCGCCAGTACTTCGGTATGACCGTCATCCAGTTCATGACCGCTGCGAATCTGACGCAGAGTAACCTGGCCCTGATCATTGATGACGTATACTGCAGTGACCTCAGAACGGTGTACCACCGCCGACGTGGGTACCAGCAGACGCTCTTCTTCACCAATTACAAACGCCACTTTGGTATACATGCCGGGATAGATCCCTTCCTGTCCGACAGGCAGATCCACCCGTACCCGGAATGTGTGGGTGGCCGGATCGGCATAAGGGCTGAAAGTCAGCTTAACACCCGGAATACTTTGGTTTTTACCATCAGTAATAATCACCCTGGCTCTGCCTAATTGCCGTACTTCATCAATATAGCGTTGTGGCACATTCGCCACAGCCCGCAGCCGCTCCAAGGAAATACCTGTCATCAACCCCTGGCCGATACTGGCCATTTCTCCAACCTCGACCAAACGTTCCACCACGATACCGCTGTAGGGAGCCCTGACAACCGTATGCTCAAGTTGTTCTTTGGCTTGTTCGAGAGTCGCCCGGGCCGCTTTGAAATTAGCTTCAGCGCTGTCCAGTTGCGATTTGGACGCAAGCTTACGCTTAAATACATCTTGGATACGATTGTAATTGGCCTCGGCCTCAACATATCGAGCCTGGGCAGACTTTAGGGTCGACTGCTGCTCGGTATCGCGGAAACGGACAATGACGGAGCCTTTGTTAACGTAGTCATCCACATCAACATTGACTTCAATAATCCTTCCAGATACCTGGGCTGAAACGGTAGCCTGCTGAATGGCTTCTACCACGGCATCAGCCTTTTCTTCCCGAACCACACTCTGCTTAACAGCCGTCACCACCGGGAAAGGCAACTGCTCCCCGGCCTGGGTCCATAACGCCAGCATGGAAATGGCCAGCGCCACCGCCGAGGTTTTGATCAAGTACATAGTTATTCCTCCAAAGAGATATTGAGGTACCTCTTTCACCATAGTTCAATTTATTATATTAGAAATATCTAATTTAACTGGCGCAAGTATGGAGGGTAATGCGCTTGCGATCAAGGGGACCACCTAAAAAAGCCTGAAACCGGTCACCGCTGAAAATCGTTATTTACTGACCAAAACTCCAGGAAACTTTAGCATTCCTCTGATTATGGCGATCCTGCCTGCGATAATAACAATCGAGCCAGTCATATTGTCCTCCAACAAGTTGGGAAGTACTGACAGGCTCTTATAAATAAGGAGACAAGATGACCAAATTCACTCCGCTATTGGTAGCAAGTGCACTAGCACTCACGTCAGGGTGCAACGACAATTCCAATGACCCGGACACTCCCAGCAGCCCAGACACCAACAACGACATGGTCTACCGAACCGACTATCAAGACTGGCCTGAAATCACCAGCGCCATTCCTCTTGATCCGGCGATCGAAGCGCAGATCGATACGCTAATCATGAACATGACACTGGCTGAAAAAGTCGGCCAGATGGTGCAACCTGAAATCAAACAGGCTTCGCCACAGGACGTCATAGACTACCACCTCGGCTCTGTCCTCAACGGTGGTGGTTCCTGGCCTAACAACGACAAAAACGCGAGCGCGGCGGACTGGCTGGCGCTGGCTGACAGTTATTGGGAAGCATCGATGAATACCGATGACGGCAAAGCCGCTATTCCATTGATCTGGGGTACCGATGCCGTCCATGGGCACAGCAATGTTATGGGGACTGTTCTGTTTCCACATAATATCGGTCTTGGCGCCACGCGCGATCCGGCATTGATCAAACGGATCGGCCAGGCCACCGCCCGCCAGGTGACAGCAACGGGTATCGATTGGACGTTCGCGCCAACGCTGGCCGTTGTCCGTGATGACCGCTGGGGTCGCAGTTACGAAGGTTACTCTGAAGATGGTGAAATCGTCTTCAATTATGCCGGTGCCATGGTCGAAGGTTTACAGGGTAATTTCGGTGACGATCATGTGCTGGCGACAGCCAAACACTATATCGGTGATGGTGGTACTGATCAGGGTGATGACCAGGGTGATAACCTTAGCAACGAGCAGGATCTGATCAATATTCACGGTCAGGGTTACTATTCCGCTTTGAGCGCCGGCGCACAAACCGTCATGGCGTCATTCAACAGCTGGAATGGTGAAAAACTGCATGGCCACGAATATCTGCTAAACACCGTCCTGAAAGGCAAAATGCACTTTGATGGTTTCATCGTGTCGGATTGGAATGGCGTCGGTCAGGTAACCGGTTGCACTAACAGCCACTGCCCACAGGCCGTCAATGCTGGCATAGACATGATCATGGTACCGGATGACTGGAAAGCTTTGATCACCAATACCATACAGGATGTCAACGATGGTGCCATCGCCATGAGTCGGATCGACGACGCAGTGCGGCGGATTTTGCGGGTGAAATTCCGTGCTGGTCTGTTCACCAAAACCAAGCCTTCTGAGCGTCAGGGCGCTGGTGACGATAACAATCTTCACACCGACGATATGCGGGCACTGGCACGTGAGGCGGTACGCAAATCCCTGGTATTGCTGAAAAATAATGCGGACACTCTCCCGCTTTCTAAAGATGCCCGTATTCTGGTGACCGGTAAAACTGCCGACAACATGATGAATCAAACCGGAGGCTGGTCGCTGAGCTGGCAGGGCACTGGTAACACAAACAGTGACTTCCCTTATGGCGATACTATCCTGGATGGCATCAATAACGCTATTTCCGGCACTGGCGAAGTGACTTACAGCCGAGATGGTTCTGCTGCCAATGAAAACTATGACGTGATCATCGCCGTGATCGGTGAAACTCCCTATGCCGAAGGTAATGGCGATATTGGCAAGTTTTCCACTCTGTCATTTGGCAGTGCCTACCCGGCCGATGCCAAACTGCTGGACACTCTGAGCAGCAACGCCCCCAGCGTCCCGGTAGTCACCGTTTATGTTGGCGGCCGACCATTGTGGATGAATCCGGAACTGAATAAATCCTCTGCATTTGTTGCGGCCTGGCTTCCTGGAACAGAAGGTGCTGGTGTAGCTGATGTGCTGTTTGGTGATTATCCATTCACCGGCAAGCTGTCTTTCAGCTGGCCCGCCACAGACTGCCAGACGACTGTAAACCGTAACGATGGCCAGACCCCGCTGTTTGCCTATGGCTTTGGCCTCAGCACCAGTGACGACGGATCTCTCTCAACACTGTCTGAAGAGACTTCCAACCAGGGATGTGGCGCCGGCGATAACTCCTCTGCTGGAACCACGGAAGTACCACTGGAACTATTCAGCAATGGCAACACCGCTACTGACTATGCACTGCGCATTGGTGGTCCCTCCAACTGGAGCGGCACCGAGGTGGATATCGATCCATCTGCCACCTCGACCCTGCCAGATAACGAAATTACCGTCAAAACCATTGATGGCAGTGTTCAGTTCAGCGCCAAAAATCTTGTCTGGAACGATATTGCACAAATCTACATTCAATCCACCGATGCCAATACCACCCGGGACCTGGCTGCCTACAGCAATTCCGAGACCAGCATCAGCTTCCGTGTACGGGTTCATGAGGCTCCCGCCGAAAGCGTGGAGGCTGTCAATCTGAGTGCTCATTGTGTTTACCCCTGTGTTGGCGAAATTAACATTGCCGGACTGCTGCGCAGCCTGCCGCTGGACACTTGGCAGGACATTAAAATCCCGCTGGCCTGTCTGACCAATACCGGGCTGGATATCACCAGCGTGAATACACCATTCCTGCTGTACAGCTCCGGCGCAATGAACATTGATATCGAGAATATCGGCTGGCAGCCATGGACGGAAGACGAGGCTCTGGATTGCGGTACCCTGCAACCACCGGTTCAGGCTCCGACCATCAGCAGCACGACATCCGTTTATAGTAATGGCATAGACGACAGCACCCTGTTCAAGCAACCAGCCAAATGGGCGGCCAATACCGATACCTGGGAAGAAACGCCGGACTTCATTACATTGGATACGGCTTATAACGAGGGTGGCAATACAGTCATTGATGCGCAGTATGGCAATGCAGCAGACCACAAAGGCATTGTGATCCTCGGTACAGTTAAAGATACAGATTTGTCACAATTGCCTGCCGGCAGCTACATCAGCTTTGATCTGAATGTGATCAGTCTTGGCGAAAGCAACGGGCTGACCGCTAAGATGGTTTGTAACTCTGATCCTGATAATTGTCGCTCAGGTGATCTGGACATCACCACTCTGACCGATGAATACAGCGGCGCAATTCCATTGCAGCAGTGGTATACCTATCACATTATTCTGGACAATTATGCGGACCTGGATAAAAGCAAAATCACTACCGTGCTGGAACTACTGCCAAACTGGGCGGATAGTCATAATAATGTCCATTTTCAGCTAGATAACGTCAAAATCGTGGCAAATAACGCTCCTTAAAACGCGAAACCCACATTACAGTCTGACAATTGCGGTTCATGTACGTGAGCCGCTTTTTTTGTCTTAAAAAAAACGACCGACTCATACTAAGGGAGGATACAGTCATTACTCTGCTTGTCACGACCTTCCCCTATACTAGCTCTCTTATCAGGCAGGCTTCATCATAGATGGTGTGCCCGCGCAGATTTCATTTAAACAGCGGTTGTAAGAGGAAATCATCAACGGGACTGTGAGCACTGTTTTTTTTGAACCTGCTGAATCTCAGGTATTCAGGGCAAAAGAGCGCCAAATGGACATGCCGTATGAACGATTGCCTGGAGTCTAGACAGCGAGCTCTCAAAAACAGTTATGGGAAACAACAATAACGGGAACAGGCGAGCAATGAATGCCAATCCCACCAACCCCCATTAATCACACTCTCAAACAACTTGAACTGATCTCGAAAACAGACTGTGCCCTGCACAATAGACAACGCATCAACCTGACGTCTCAGTGGTCCGGAATGCAGTGTTAAAACAGGCGAGTCTCTTCGGAACAGGGATCAATTGATGGCAACTTTTATAGCCGGGTATCGTCTCGGGTGGTGTAGTGACTATGGCAGTACAACAAACTATTGATCAAACCGATCAAATTCTCACTTTAACAGACAATGATTTATCCCCGGAAAACTCGTTTCACAACGACGCCTTCTCCTCTCAGATTAATTCTCCGGTTCACTTTAATCGCAGCACTTATCTCGGGCTAGATCATGATCCCCGCATCCTGTATGCCATGAGCCACCTGCAGTCCAATGCACGGTTACGTGAAGCATGTGAACCCAATTCATTGTTCCACCGATGGTTTGATCGTCCCTGCCTGCTGCTACCAACAGTAAGCCTGGCACATATTTATGCGTTACCCGGCCTGACCCGACCCGGTGACCTGGTTGTCCTGGACCACCATGTGAACGAAGGCATCCGCAGTGCCTGCCAGATCCTCAGTGGCCGGGGCCTCCAAGTCGACATGATTCGCCACCACGATCTGGAGCAATTGGAACAACTCATCAAACACCACCGCCAAAGCAAAGGACGGATCTGGTACTGTGTTGACGGCATTTGTCCGCTCTATGGCACCCCCGCACCGATCGAAGCGCTGTATCAACTCATGGATCGATACCCTGATTTTTATCTATACACCGATGACAGTTATGGTCTGAGCTGGTGTGGTGTCCAAGGTAAAGGCAGCGTTCGCGGAAACTATCCGCATCACCGGCAACTGATCCTGACAGCCAGCCTGAGCAAAGGTTTTGGCTGCGCCGGAGGTCTGCTGGTATTACCAGATGATGTCATTGGTTCTGATCTTCAGCTTCAGGATGATGACTTATTGTCCTCGATATCAGTGCTTGCACCCGTCGTTGCCGCTATCAGCAAGAGCGTGGAGCTGCACTTATCAACCGAGCTGGAAAGCCTCCGAATCGCATTGAAAGAACGGGTGGATTATTGCCTCAAACTGATGAAAACCTATCAGCTGCCTGACCTGTCGTATCCTGATGCACCGATTTTTCATGTTGTCACTGGAGAAATGAACGCCGCAACTGAACTACAGAATCAGCTCCAGGATGTCGGCTTTATGGTTGACACCTGCGGTTACCCGAAAGTTCCTCACAGTCACACGGGTATTCGATTCGAATTAACAAACCACCACAGTTTCGACGATATCGACAATTTATTACACGCAATAAACCGCTTTTATCCTGGAGCGCTGGCATACGGTAAAGCCGATAGCCAGACAATTACGAGCATCTGTAAACAGCCTGCGCTATCAAAAGAACATACTTTGACCCAGTCAAAGTACTCGATTCGAACACCTCTGCAACTGCAAATTCATACCAGCATTCATGATGTGATTGAGGACTGGGAACACCAAACTTCCTTCAAAGGCTACATCGGTGTAAAAAACCTTCAGCTCATGGAACAGATATTTGCCGTTCATAATATGGAACAGGTGGATCACAATCACTGGCTCTTTAAATACATCACCATTCGCGACCAACATGGTGATATTGTACTCATGACCTTATTGACCGTGGCAGACATCAAAACCGACATGTTCCTGCAACCGGAACTCTCGGCACTCGCCGACCGTCGCCGTTACCAGCATCCGGATCAATTCATCAGCCGGGCAATAATGCTTGGTACGCCCATGAATGAAGGCATGCACCTGTATATCAACCAGCAGCATGCATACTATCAACAAGCACTGGAACAATTCCTGGCACTGGCTAAAAAGCTGCAACACGAATACCTTGCAGACCTGCTGATTCTGAAAGCATTTTCAACCGACTCTCCACTGGCTGAATATATTGCAGCGAATGGTTTTATGACTGTTGCTCTGCCAGAAGATCATTATCTGGATAACACTGTAGAGTTTGGCAGCGATACTTTTCTACGCAACTTAAAAAAAGATTACCGTCGACATTGGAAAAACAAAGTCCTGCCATTCATTGACCATTACACTGTTCACAATGTCCAGACCATCGACGAACAGACCCTCGATCATTTTTACCAGATGTACCTCAACCACCAGCAGGGAGCCGCTGAAATTGCCACATTCTCGTTGCCACGAAAACTATTATCCGAATCGGTGAATCAGGGATACTGGCATTGTCAGGAGTTGAAGTTTGACGGCATCAGCGTTGCC
Organism: Gynuella sp.; assembly: GCF_050297175.1. Lineage (NCBI taxonomy): Bacteria > Pseudomonadati > Pseudomonadota > Gammaproteobacteria > Oceanospirillales > Saccharospirillaceae > Gynuella > Gynuella sp. The sequence goes on from NZ_JBNKSF010000008.1 coordinate 106,154, forward strand.
TGCATGTTTTTCTTCATTGATAAGGAAGAGCTATTCTTTATGGTACTCGGGACTGACAGTGACTATAAAAAACACGGCGTATATCGCGCATGTCTTTATTATGCAGGCCTGTTTGCCCAGCAGCAGGGACTGAAAAGAGTTAACTACGGCCTCACCGCTTCTTTGGAAAAACGCAGAATCGGCGCGACAGCCAGACCGCTGTCGGCGTTGTTACGTATCGCCGACAACTACAACATCGACGCATTGCAACACTTATCCTTGGGGCGTTGAGTTTTTTTGCGTACCAGTTCGATAAAGCAATCTTTCGGGATTGCTTAACAAGTATTTTTCAGGCAAATTTGATCAGATACGGATATTTACAATAACAATAATTAACGAATGCATTATCCAATACAATTCGTTATCAACAGAACGGTCTGATCAACATTATGAACCATGTGAAGTCGTTATTGGCTCTCATGCCATTTCAAACCTTTGGTCAGCGATACAACTCACGGATCATTCGTCAGGGGCGGGAAGAGCTGGAACTGGTGCTCGACGGACAGGCGGGCTACCTGATCAATGGACGGTATTTTACCGTCCGTGCGGGTAACTTAATCTGGCACCACAGCGGCGACCAAACCATCTTCAGCAATGCCAGAGGAGACGACTACGAATGCCTGGTACTGGCATTTGAGGTTGAGCCAAATATCGCTTCTGCCCGCCCTAGAATCAGTGACTGGAACAGCCTGATCAGCCCTCGACAATTCTGTGAGGATGCCTTGAATTATCTGTATAATCACCCAAAACCCGGGCTGGACTTTTGCCGGTATCTCTACAGCAGCTGCTGTGTCCACACCATCCCGATGAGTCACTCTCAGGACCAGAATGAGCGGGTACTGCAAAAAGCCCTTGCATTTATTGCCGGCAATTATTCCTCAAACATCACGATAGAAAGTATCGCCCGGAAAGCTCATGTCAGTCCTTCACATCTGCATGGTCTGTTTCGCGACCGCCTGCATATGACGCCTTACGAATCTCTGAGCCAATATCGCATGGAACGGGCGGTAGAACTGCTACTACGCGGCACCCCCATCAAACAGGTGGTGGATGCCTGCGGTTTTGGCAGCGAGAGCGGTTTTATTCGTGCATTCAAAAAGCGCTATGGCGTTCCACCAGGCGCTTATCGAAAAGAACTGGCAGCAACCGGAAACTGACTGGTTACCCCTGCACCACTTCAAGATTGCCGGTCTGATCCTGGTCCATACTGGATGACTGCATGTTGGCCATCACTTGTTCACTGTACCAATTCAAAAAGTTAATCACTCCAAACTCATAGGTCTCAGAATAAGGTCCCGGTTCATAACCAATGGAATTAATGCCCAGTTGGTTTTGTTCTGCCAGTACTCTGTCCTGATCATTGGTCGCATCCCAAACCAGTCGTAAACGAGCAGGATCATAATCCACCCCTTCAACGGCGTCCTTATGAACCAGCCATTTGGTGGTCACCAGGGTTTGTTGAGCGGAAACCGGTAATACGCGAAACACAATGGCATGATCACTCTGCATATGATTCCAGGAATTAGGCAAATGAAGAATGCGCATTGATCCGAGTTCCTGGTTTTTGATTCTACCCATCAACCGGCTGCAACCACGACTGCCATCCAATGTCATAACTTTGGTGCCTTGTTTCAAAGGCATACGAACAATCCGGTTGCGCAAACCATGTTCGACATGATGATGTGGAATACTCTCGGCATCCCAGGCGGCAGCCTGCTGGGCGTAATGATCCAGGAACGCCTGAGACGCCCTTGGGTCGGTGGTATCGTCCCATTCCAGCAAGGTATTCAGCAACTCAGGATGTGATCCGGCGCAGTGATAGCATTCCCGGTTGTTTTCAATGACCAGCTTCCAGTTGGCGTTTTCCATAATGGTCGTTTCTACCGCAACCTTGGTGTTCTCCATGTCATAAGGTTCCATGTAGCTCGCCAGAGACGTCAAAAAAGGCTCAATATCCGGCGCGACAGTCCTGGCCAGTGAAATAAAGATAAAGCCACCTGCCGTTCGGCAATGGACTTTTTTCAAACCATGCAACTTGGTGTCAAAGTTCTTACCCATTTCACTACCGGCATACAGCAGATTGCCTTTTAAATCATAGGTCCATTGATGATAAGGACATACAAGATTTGCAACCTTGCCACGATGCTGGGTACAGATTCTGGAACCACGATGTCGACAAACATTATGGTAAGCCTGTACACCACCTTCTCCGTCACGTACGATCAAAACCGGATTCTGACCAATCTCAATGGTAAAATAGTCACCCTTGGCAGGAATCTCACAGGTCATACCGGCAAACAACCACTCCTTGTGAAAAATCTCTTCCATATCCACACGAAACAGGTTGGGATCATTATACAAAGCCTGAGGTAAGGAGTAGTTTTTCACCCGCTGCTGCAGTAACCGATACATTTCCTCGCGGGAATGCTGGTAATCCTGATAATGAACATTCAAAAAATCATTTTCGTTCATCGTAAACGTCCTCAATGGCTTTGATGAAACAAGGGACTCCAGTGTTGTCTTGAATAAAGTTGCGCTGGACGGGATTAATGGATATCTCAGCGGCGATACTCTCCCAAGAAATCACTGCCAGGTTGTCTATTTGCGACTTTGACAAAGCCATTTGCGCCGCACACCATATTCGCAGGATCTCCGCCCATCACCAGTAGGTCACTCCCACCGCTTAAGCGCCTGCCAACTCTTGGCCGGACACCCCCATTCACCAGATATCCCGCGCCCGCGGTTTTGGCATTGTTTGCTAAACAGGCAAAATGTCTGTCGTCTCTTTAGCTCCAGACGAGTCAACCCAACTTGCCACAAGACCCAAAGAAAGTAGCCGGGATTCCCCATAAAACATATTTTGTATTGAAATATGAAACAGTCCTCCCAAACAGTTAGCATCGATATTATCCAAAATAACCAAACCACAGTTTGTAGATTTCACAGACCGAAAAAGAAAGTACTCTCCCTACAACATTGTCGATTTAAGATAAATTCAGCCATGAGGTTTGACTCTGGATAAGAACTCGATGATCAACCTGTCCAATTATTGTGTACCGCATCACTCAGGCTTATCAAACGGTCAGCTTTCCAGTGCTCGTAGATAATTTTTGCAAGTTTCTTTAATTTTTTATAGTTCTTTAGTATGAAAGACAAACCTGTCATTTTTTAATCTTCTCAGCTTTTTGAAAACCATAAAAACCCTATTTTCAGGTCATCTGAAATCATCAAAATTTTTTTATTAAACGGCAATATCAACACTTTCAAATAAAAATCTGAAAAATTCTAAAATACCTGATTTATATACAGATAATAATTTCCATCCACTTCTTTAGACACTTCATTTGAATATCCACCAAAAATCCGCTCATTAACAAAAATCAATGCTTTCAGTACTATCGCCAAACTGAAAATTCCTTTTTAAAAGTCCATGAGTCACTCAAATGCGAAGAAACCACCTTATGTCCTTATTGTTATTTACCATGCTTTCATCCGCAGTATACAGTCTGGAAAATTCACCTAAGATCGGCGTTATGATGGGTAGTCGTGACATCAACTCCGGTGATGTCAGTTCTATTGGCAAAATGTGTATCGTTCAGGCGATCAAAGATCGTACAGGTGTTGATTTTCAGGTATATGAAAACCACCGCAGCCAAATGGAATCGGCCCTGGCTGCACAAAAAATGGTATCAGATGGTGTCGACCTAGCACTTTTGCCTGTCAGATCTGACGAAGCCTCAGCTGCGATCAAAATACTGGAAAACGCTAGAATTCCTTACCTTACCAGTGCCACTAGTGACTCGGTTATTTCATCCTCAAAAGATGGCTTATCCATATTTCCACGCAACAGTGACCAGGCCGAGACCATGGCAAACTATTATTTCGAACACTTCGAAGGTCGATCATTGTCGGTGGTTATCGATGAAAGCAGCCTTTACTCTAAGCAGCTGTCTGATCAGTTTATCGGTAATATTCATGCGCATGATTCGACACTGGTCATAAATGAATATCGTATTGTTGGTGATTCTTTGCCGCAATTACCAAACATGTCTGGTCATGTGGTATTTGCCGCGATCTATAATCCCAAAATTGCATTATTGTTTCGCCGTATGCGGGAGGATGGCAATGTTACCATTCTGGGAACCGATTCTGTTGGTGCACATCGTGAATTTTTACGCATTGTCGGTACGGATACAGACAATAACGAAACAAAGATTATTTTTCTGAAAAACTGGAACAACCGGGCAACCGGTCCTTATGCCGATGACTTTAAAACACTGGTTGATCAAAGTTGTGCTCGCCGGTTAAAAGAAGCTGATTTTGGCACGGCGTTCAGTTATGACATTGCCAGCCTGGCGGCTGAATGGGCTTTATCTGATCATTCTCTATCACCATTACAAGCGTTCCGGCATAGTCAGAGAGTATCCATATTCGACGGCCAGCCATTTGCCTTTTCTGACCTGGGTTATCGAAAAGCGGGTTATGTATTCTATCAATACTCAAAAGGTGATCATGCTATTGAACTACCGTAAACCTGCGATTCTGGTAGTGAGCATTCTTTGCCTCGCCGGGCTGTTTTCAAGCATTCTGATGAACAAGCTACAGCCACCACCAGATACCCGAATATTTCTGAACAATATGGTGTCATCATATACCTTTCAGGATGATGTGTATCTGTTGAATCTGCCTGCGCTGAAAAACCGTCTGACGGCATGGGTCTCACACTTATATGACATCAATCAGCAGCCGATCTGTCTGTCAGCACAGTTTATCACGCTGGTCGACGACCCTGCTCTGGCGGTATCGGTCTGTTCACCCGGAACAACATTATCGGAACTGGCAAAACACGCACATGGTAGTGGTGCAATCGATATGCTACTGGGGGAACGCAAACTGGGCACCATCGAATGGCTAACCGGAAGAAACCCGGACTTTCACTTATTGAGTTTGTTGCTGTTATGTTTCACCCTGTCAGGAACCCTGATTGCCACTCTTGGTTATTCACTGTTTTCCACCAACGCAACACCTCAGGCAGAACAATCCGTATTGCCCATCGATACTCTGCGCCCGCTTTATCGCATCATGAGCAGCAATCGTCGAACCATGGCCTTTCATGACAACTGGGTTTATGGAGAACGTGCGCATCCGTATATCAATTTTATCAACCTGGATGGTTCCAGACTGAGACTACGAGCCTCTTTGAGCGATGTCGCAGCGTTGTTTCCGGGAACGCGATATATCAATCGCCGGGCGATCATTAACACCGCGACAGGTGTACATCAGATTCAAGACCAGAAAGTTATCTTGAAAATTAAAACAGGGGATCTTGAGTACGACATTGATCCCCAATATCAAGAGCTGCTCTGCAGTCCGTTGCAACTGGTTTAAAGACAGTTAGTCGCTTACCGGCTGATACCATTGCGGTGAATTTTTAAATTTACAACAATGGCCGGAGCATTCAGCCTGGGATTTGAGCGGTATTCTCTTTAATCAAGGCATACTTGAAACAACACTGATAAGCTCGGCTGAAAAACAACAACAAGCCGATATGTCATTCGATTACATTATTGTTGGTGGTGGCTCAGCCGGATCCGTTCTGGCCGCCAGGTTGTCTGAAGATTCAGGATGCTCTGTATTACTGTTGGAAAGTGGAGGTCGAGGTAACAGTCCGCTGATAAACATACCATTGGGTATGGCTGTTACCGTTCCGACCCGCATTCATAACTGGGGCTTTCAAACGGTTCCGCAGGCTGCACTGAATCATCGGCAATGCTATCAACCCAGAGGTCATGCTTTGGGAGGTAGCAGTGCCATCAATGCAATGATCTATACCCGTGGCCATGCACACGACTATGATGAATGGGCCAGCCTGGGGCTGACTGATTTTGCCTGGTCCGAAGTATTGCCGTGGTTCAAACACAGTGAAGGCAATGAACGCTTGGGGGAACCCTGGCACGGAATCAATGGGCCACTTGCTGTGAGTGACCTCCGGTACCAGAACCCGGTTATCAATGCCTTTATCAATGCATCCCGGCAGTGTGGATATCCCATCAACGAGGACTTCAACGGCCATGAGCAGCTGGGCATTGGACGCTACCAGGTTACTCAGAGAGAAGGCACCCGATGCAGTGCCGCAAAAGCATTTTTGACACCTTGCCTGCAGCGTAAAAATCTAACCGTTCTGACTCGCACCATGGTCACCCGACTGCTGCCGGGCAACCATGGCATCAACTCTGTTGAGGTCGCTCTGCAACAAGGATCCAGCCAACGGTTTTCGGCCCGCAGGGAAGTTATTCTTTGTGGTGGTGCATTTCATTCTCCGCAGCTGCTGATGCTGTCCGGCATCGGTCCAAAAGAGGAGCTGGACCGTCATCATATCACTGTATTACTGGAGCAGAATCAGGTGGGTGCGAATCTGCAGGATCACCTTGACTACATCTCGGTATGGCGCAGTAGTGATTCGCATCTGGTCGGTTATGGTTTGCAGGGGCTAGCACGAATGGTCGCGGAACTGCCGGCTTATTTGCGTCATCGCAACGGCTTGTTCAGTTCAAATATTGCAGATGCCGGAGGCTTTATTAAAACCGATCCGGCGCTGGAGCGACCGGATATTCAATTGCATTTTTTACTCTCCATGGCGGACGACCATAACCGAAAACTTCATTACGGTCAGGGGTTCAGTCTTCACGCCTGTCTACTTCGGCCTTATTCACGTGGTACCGTGGGCCTTTATAATGCCGATCCAATGAGCGCACCAAAGATCGATCCAGCTTATCTCAGCGACGAACGCGACATCGACATTCTGCTAAAAGGTATCAAACTTAGCCGGAAAATAGTGTATCAGTCAGCCATGGATCAGCTGCGCGGCCGCGCTATGTTTATCCCAGACCATCCTGACGATGAAGTGCTGCTGAACTCAATACGGCAACGGGCCGAAAGCATTTATCATCCGGTTGGCACCTGTCGAATGGGAGTGGATGCTGACGCAGTGGTTGATCAGCGTTTTCGGGTCAAAGGCATAGAAGGATTGCGGGTCGTGGACGCCAGCGTTATGCCACTTCTACCAGGCGGTAATACCAATGCGCCAACCATCATGCTGGCAGAACGTGCTGCGGACTGGATCAAACATGGCAATTAGCCCCTCTCAGAGCGGCTAATTCGATTTATCCTGGTCTGAAGGTTCTGGCGATATCACATACTGTTTTTGTGCTTCTTTGATTTCCGGATTGATCTGACCAACCTCTGGAAACACTTTGTCGAACACCAGCCAAAATGAATATTCTGGAAATGCAGAACATATTGCATTGATATCAACCAACCGGGGTTGCCCTTGGCCGCTCAATAGATTTCTTAATCGGGTGTATTTCATTCCGGCTTTCAAGGCAAACTCTTCAGGTTTCATATTTTCCTGGTCCAGAACCTGACGCACTCGTTGTAAAAATTCTTCTTTCATGGATGATAATTCTTAAAAATAAGACATTTATATAATTTAATTGTTTTTAAACTTAATTTTAAAATATTAAAATCAAGGCTAAGCCAAAAATATGGTTTAGTGTGGCTCAGTGAGGTTCTAAAGGCAACCGATGACCAGAGAGGGATCTGTAATGATAAAACCAACAGGACAAGACGTTGCTATTCTCACTACAACTATCGCGGAAATAAGTCCACTCATTAGACGAACGATCTGTTTCGCACTGTGTTTTGTGGTGGGTCACCGCTACCAGAATTATTTTTACAGCTCTTATCGACTGGAGCGCTGTCGCTGTTGTGGTAGGGACATCATTGGCCGGAAAGCAATCGACCTGAAATTCCGACATTTCTTTAAACATCGTGTTTATCAGACGAAATGCCGTACCTGGTGTTATGAAATTTATTATGGCAAGAAGTTGTTCCGTCATGAGGAGGGCTTCCGCAATCAATCGGATGCCGTGCTGTTCCTAGACGTTGAATTGTCAAAATTGTTGGGTTCGTAAGGAGTCAATAAATGGAGACCAAACAATCGATCCGCCTGTCCGCTTTGCCACCGGTGATGTCTCAGGAACAGTTATCCCTTTTCATTGGTGTCACCCCAGCCACTGTTCGTGGCTGGGTGGAGCAAAGAACCATTCCCACAGTGAAGATCGGCCGGCAACGTTATATCAATACCATTAAACTGGCTGAAGATCTGTCATCCGGTAAAACCATCTTCACCAAAGGAGATTACAATGAATAACGAATATATGGCCAGAATCGTCATCAACGGGCAGATTTTTTGTCCTGCCCCATCAAATCATCCACTTCCGAAAGGTCATTGCCAGTCAAACTGAACGCCCGGCCAAATCCTTTTACATACTGCCCGTCTTTAACTTTCAGCCGGAATAATTCGAAATCAGCCAACGACGAAAGCTGCTTTGCAAATGGCCCGAAACGTTCAATCAGTGCGGCCATTCCTTCATCCCATGATGCGCTGCCACGTTCAATGGAATGAGCACTTACCTGATAAATAAGCCGCTTGCGGGCAAAAGGGTTATGGCATTGAGTCTCGTCTTCAATCAGCATAATCGACGACTCTGGCACTTCTTGCAGATTGCTACAATGGCGCGCCAGTTGACTGATCAATATATAAAATTGCTCTCCCATCACAGCAAAGGGAGCATAACTGACGTTCAGCTGCTTATGCTTGTCATGAGTCGCCAATTGCAAGCTGGTTCGTTTGGAAATAAATGTCCGAATTTCTGCAGACAGTTGTTCTGGATCGACATCAGTCATGATAGCACCTCCGCTAACAGTGATCGGCCAATCCAGTATAGTTCAGCTTTCCATTGATGTAACCGTTCTCTTGACTCGCTGAAGTGCCCGTTCGAGATCTACCATTCGTACAGGCTTCACCAGCACATCATTCATCCCACAAGACTTGAGATGCTGATGATTTTCCGCAACCGCATCAGCAGTATAGGCAATCACATAAGGCTCTGGTTTCAGATTCATCTGGCGCAGTCTGACAGTGGTTTCCCGACCATCCAATTCGGGCATATTGATATCCATCAGAATTGCGTCATAGGGCTGCATCTCCACAGCCTGGAGGGCTTCATAGCCATTACCCACAATTCGGACCACATGACCAAGCTTCTTCAGCATCATTTTCATTAACTGTTGATTGACTGCATTATCTTCAGCCAACAATATGGTCAGAGAGATTTCAAGATTATCCTTATCATCCTGTGAATCACGATTACCGTGCAGCTGTGTCGGTGTCGCCGGTATCTGAGTAACCAAGTTGAAAAAGAAAGTGGAGCCATCACCCGGAGAGCTGTGAACACGAATATCCCCTCCCATCGCATTCACCAAACGTTTACAGATGGCCAGACCCAATCCGGTTCCACCATAACGATGTTCAGAAGAACGGCTAACCTGAGTAAATGGCTGGAACAATCGCTGAACACCTTCGTCATCAATACCTATACCGGTATCCTGTACCTCAAACAGTAGTTCGATCTGCTGCTCCACTTCTTGATGAGTGCTGACCTTCAGAGCCACTTCCCCGACTTCAGTAAATTTGGCGGCATTTCCCAGCAGGTTAGTCAGCACCTGGCGCAGGTGTTTTTCATCCGCATGAATAAATTCCGGTACATCCTCATCGACTCTACAGATCAGACGAACTTCAGGCTGCTTGATCTGCGGGCGAATGATATCGAGCGTTGTCTGAATCATCGGTCGCAACGCGAACGTGGAAAAATCCAGCTCCAGTTTTCCCGATTCAATTTTTGCCAGATCCAGTACATCACTGACAATCATCACCAGAGACTGGGTACATGCCTGAACAATACCAAGATACTCACGCTGTTTAAGGTCAAGCATGGAATGCTCCAGTAACTCCGAAGCCCCCACAATGCCGTTGAGTGGCGTACGAATCTCATGGCTCATGATTGCCACAAACTCGCTCTTGGCATGATTCTCTGCCTCAGCCTTATCACGGGCTTTTTCCAGCTCCACTGCGTTAAGACGCAAACGATAAAGGTTATGGATTCGATGCAGATATAACGATACCAGAACACCAAAAGCGACAAACAAAAAGACCGCAAATCCAACCAACCCAAGCGCCTCAGAACGCAAGGACTGCTGATACTCTTTTAATGATACTTCAGCACCTGCAACATAAGGCGTACCGTCACGGGATCTCATCGGCACAAACACTGCGCGAAAATCCCCCCAGTGGTCAGAATATTCCACCCAGGTAATTTTCTGTGTATCAAAGGTATTAATTAATTCCGCACTGGCATCCGGATAGGGATCAAAGAAGCGGACATAAGTGCCATTCTGCAACTCTTCCTGAGACGCACTGGAAGAAACCAGGATAATCTGATCATCCCTTTTGATGACCGTATATATGAAGCTCAGTCCTAGCCGCTTGGCATAGTCTGACAAAGTCCGGATCGCAATCCAGTCTTCATTTTCGGTTTTAGAGGATTTACTGGTCAGGTGGTCATGATAATCATTACCAAGAGCGGCAGAGGCCATCAAGGCGCCGTGATATAACTTGTTGTTGATGTTTTCATCAATAATCGTTTTTGCCTGCCAATACAGGTACAGAATAAAAACCAGGCAGGAAACGATGTATCCGACCGTAAATAAAGCGAACTTCCATCGCCCTTTCAGATTCACCTGAAACATCCTGTTCGCATTTTCTGTTAACCACATTAGTAGCAGCCTATTGTTATTCGGGTCAATTCCACTAAATTCTGAAAATGATTACTCCTGCCACCTTGATACACGGGTACTGCGGCAATGATCAAGATACTGTCAATTCCATGCATCAGAATCTACTTGGCTGTTAAACACCAGATATACCCCAGTCAGCAATCACTCACAAGGATCTACCTAGCGATATCATCATACGAGTCCTTCATACTGTAACTGTAGATTTTATTCATTATAGAACCAGTATTGTGTTAGTTCTGCTTTAGATAATGTAGCTGATAGTAAACAGATCGCTCTCCAGACTTAGGAATACAAAGAGAGCAACCAGACATCTGCTTTGAGAGCAGATATGGTTTACCTTGAACAAAGAGCGGACACAGACACCTGCACAACCGTCAGCCATATCCGTAATGACACGAACAGATAGCTTTAAAAGCACCAGAGCACAAACTAAGTTAACCTTGGCCACTGTATAAGCCTGTATTGATCAGGTTTCGCCTGTAAGGAAGAGATTTTGGATACAGCAAAATTGCATACTAAGCAAAACACTTCCTGATACAGAGGACATCAACAGGCTTAGAGAACAACCGTCCAGCCTCACAGACAAACATATTGACTGTCTGCTTTTGGCCATGAAATCAGCCCGACTCCCACCTCATTTCTCACAGAAAGACTCAGGAGTGATTGTCAGCTGTGCCAACTGCTTTGCTCTATCCTTCTTTAGTAGGATTTATGGTGAATATATTTTCATGAAATATCAAAAACCGAGCACTCTTTTTCTTAGCATAAATTAGCGACTCTGAGGCCAACATAACTCCTATCAAAACAGCTTCAACTGTTACTGAATATAAGTCATGCAGATTTCTTCACCGAGCACTCGTTTCATTACCAAAAATTCAACTTAAAACTCTGCAGATACTGTACGCTTTACCATGTATTAGCATTGACGCGCTTCCAACCGCTATAATCGGCAACTTACCTTCCAATCTAGCCTGGCTATGACTGACCCATACTATAGAGTGCTATCTTCAGCAGTATCGATTGAATTCGAAGAAAAAAAGAGCCGGTTTCTGGGTTTTCTGTATCCAGCGCAGACACGCGAAATAGCCTTCTCACATTTGGACACTCTCAAACAAACCTATCCCGATGCCCGTCACCATTGCTGGGCTTATCTGTTTGGAGACCCAAACCAACCCAAAACCCAGGCATTCAATGACGATGGAGAACCATCGGGCACCGCTGGCAAACCCATACTTCATGTTCTTACCCAACGTGGCTGTGGAGACACAATGGCCATCGTCGTACGGTACTTTGGTGGCATAAAACTCGGCGCGGGTGGTTTGGTCAGGGCTTACTCATCGGCCGTCTCACAAGCCATTGATCAGGCCGACTTCACAGAGCGGCGACCATTAATACAACTACAACTAACCTTGCCATTCGCACTTGAATCCATCGTTCGTCGCCTGATAGACGACTACGACGGCAACATTCAGGAACTGGAATACAGCCACGAAGTGACATTGCGTATGCAACTTGAGAGTAACCGGCAACAGTCTTTCAGCACAGATATTCAGCAGTTATCTTCAGGAAGCGTCATTGTTAAAACATTAAATGACTGATACTCACTATCTTGGCACTTAGTCCAGCAGAACACATGACTTGTGGTTATTTGCTGTTGGGTTGATGAAGCGGGAGGTTCGAGAGTTTTTAATGCAACTACAGTTTTGATAGCGATGCGGACAACTTACTGACAGGACAAAAAAGCCAACCCATATCCCATCATGCTTAGCCGGAAGGCAGGCTTCTATTATTTTATATAAGTCCATTCAGACTCAAAAATTGCATGGAATCTGATGGATTTTACAGACACAGACAAATTAACTCAGCAAGAACTGCTTTTGCTAACCGGTAATTAACCCAAAAAACTACTCGGCAGCTGTTTGTTCAAATTACCAATCCAGCTCCTGACCATCATACTGCCAGAATCGACCGGTATGCTGCATCGAAAACGCGGTTATCACTTTGACCAAACCCGCTGATGACTCCTCAACACTGATATCCGCCCCCTCTCCCCCCATATCGGTTCTCACCCATCCTGGGTGCATAAGATAGACCCCGATATTCTTAGGCTTAAGCTCTAGCGCCAAACATTGCATGGATTTATTGAGCGCCGCCTTGGAACTTCTATAAGCAATCGAACCTGCACTCTTTCCTGCCAACGCTCCCATCTTGCTGGAAATCGAAACAATCTTTGCATTCTTACTCATGCTCAGGTTTGGCAATAACGCCAGTGCAATTCTCATCGGTGCGACAACATTAACCTGAAAAGTCTTTTCCCAGTCATCAAAATTCAAATCATCATGGGTTTGATGATCACCGCCAATAATACCGGCACTGTTAATCAGAATATCTATGCACCGGCCAGTTAGAGCAGAAGCAAGTTCATCAATCGAATGACGGTTTGTTAGCTCCAACACATAGACCTCTATCTTAGCACCCAATTTCGCTGCAAGCTCTGAAACCCGTTCCCTGGATGCATCGTCTCTGACTGTCCCGATTACGTTATATCCAAGGTGTACAAAATCCTCTGCGAGTCTGTAACCGATACCTCGACCAATACCTGTAATAAATACTGTCTCCATTATACCCCCTTACGAATAAAACCAGATTTTGAAACAACCAAAGTACAGTATCAGTCTTGTCTTTCCTTTGGCAAATATGAAAAGAGCTACTTTTATGAATAGAGCAATTACATTTTATTGTGATCTTTCTCTCGGGTTGTTCTGTAATGAGATATTCACCTGCTCTAGATAAAGAGCTAACAGAAAATGGAACTGAATTTCTATCGAAGCGCAATCTCACAAACAATTTTGAGAATGAGTTTAACGGTAGATTTATAGATTGGTATAAGTACAAAAATATTGATGACCCAAAAGGTGAGATTGAGATTATTGAAGTAGAGAAGCAGAACGATTATGAAGGGTTCCAGTGTTTCGAACCTACAATGTATATTCTTTCACTCGGTCTGATCCCAGCACACTGTGTGGGAAAATTTGAGCTTATCGTAAAATTTATGGAAGACGGGAAAGGAAAAGTTGTTACTAAGAAAATTAAGCAGATATCGATGGCAGGATGGTTTCCATTGTTTTTACTGCTTAGCCCAAATTGGGAATATGACTTAAGTACCAACCCATATGAAAGAATTTTTGTTGACATTATTAACACTGAAGCTGAAAGCTATAATCGGGCAACCGGTGGGGAGTATCTAGCCCCCACCCATAACACCCTGCATCTAGGCGTCGGACCAGTGCTCTGTACAGGGCGGGTAAAATTTAATCCATCCATCGCGTAGCGATACAAGTCCGGCATACTTCAAATAGGTTTTATTCAATGCCCGATTGATCCATGGTGCTTTCGAACTACACTATGCATACTTACTGGTACATCCAACAGCCGACTTTATCGGCACACCAAACGGATATTTGGCTATAGAAAGATTCGTTATCGTGGCTTGGCCAAGAATACGAACTGTTTGTATATGTTGTGTGCATTTGCCAATGTAATGAGGGTGAAATCTTTACTGGCTTAGTCCAATATGCGACTAAAGTCGGTGTATTCTGAACACCTCAAAGGCTGAAGGCAATTATAATAAGAAAATCAGAGAGGCTCTTGATCTATTTGAAATAAATGGATGTGATCATCTTTACGATGATTTCATTAAGATTTCTGAAAAAAATAAACAACTGGGGTTATTTTCTCAGTTAACAACCATATGCAATCGACACGATGAAGACGGCGCAACTGCTGTGACTGTTATATGTACGGGAGAGTACGGAGTGAATGATTCAGAATTTCCATTTGATTCAGAACTGACTCAAGAGCAATTGGAGTTAATATCCAAGCTATCTGATTCAGCAATTGAAGAAATTGATGCAGTATTATTGGCGCAGGTAGGTAAGCAACCACAAAAAGTTGCGATGGTAGTGGCTATGGCAATGAGTAAACTATCAAATAAAATAGAAGGCATCCCTGATATTTTCTATGCACAGAGAGTTGCTGAGATGGTAAATAAGGGGCTCCTTTTATCACAAGGCAATTTGCGCAGGATGCGACACAGTGAAGTTAAGGTGCCATAAAATCATTTACAAATTGCAGCACTCAGTCGGCGCGTATACAAAGCGTTAAATGTCAGAAGCATTATGCAAATAAACCAAATTACTAGATTTGAAAAAATAGAGATGGAGGGTCTCTTACAGTATCTTTTTTTAATCTACTGATTCCTGTGAGTCTTGAGTAATTTTTTCAATTGAGAGGGACATCGAAAAACTGAAATTTTGCGACCCTGTTTTGGTCAATAGAACTACGAGTATAGAGGCTAACTTAAGTTTGAATGCAGCAAAATATGGACATTAGATGTAATCTGGGCTCTTGGTAGAAATTGCAGTGAATTATAAATACCCAGAGGAGCTAGAGTTCTTTGATACAGGATTCGGCGTATATGACGAGAACGACCCCGGTGAAGGCTTATTTTCTTATATCTATATTTATGAAGGTGATAGTGAGTTTGTCGTTACTTATTCTCCATCCAGCAAAATATCATTTAGTGCCAAACTGATAACAAAAGGTATCATGGTATTTAATATCTACCAAGAGTATGTGTCGAAAATAGCTTTCCAAGCATGGAGTGATGAGAAAGTTATTCGGATATATTGCAATACCAAGAGCATAAATACTGAGTTTAGGCTGGATTATTTACCTCACCCGGGAATATATGTCGCAAACACCTAATAAGGCAGTCAACCTGACGGCTATTTCATCGCTTACCACACGTTATAACCCTAAAGTAGTTATGAAAATATGAAAATTTTAGAAGCCGAAAGTTCAGATATTCCTTTGCTTACCAAGTTAATGACTCAGTTTAACGTTGAAGAATCAATTGAACTTCCCGTTGAGGTAATGAAAAAAACTATAGAATTGTCTTTTTCCAATCGTAACTATATACAAACCTTCATCGCTTACGAGGGTAATTCGGTTGTCGGTTATATTCACATATGTTATTCGTTCAGTTTTGAATACCAAGGGTTGGAAGCGTCAATTGATGAGATATTTATTCTCAAAGAGTTTAGGGGGCTAGGGCTGGCCAAGGTTCTTTTTGACGATATTGAAAATGAAATTAAGTCGAGGGGCGCAGTGGCCATTAGGGCTGATGTATCAGACGATAAGCCATGGCTTGATGGTTTTTACAAAAAATTAGGTTTTTGTCAGGTAAGCTATAGACCGTACTACAAGCAGCTATGACAATTTGCTGTATTCATACCCAAATATGCGTCGTAAGCTTTTGGTTTGCTCCTTTGGGCAAGTAAGCAAGGCGTTAAGCTCCACGAGGAATCATGCCTAGGTCAAATTGGAAATTACATTTAGATTCATCGTCGGAAGAATCTGCCAAAAAAACAGTAAATCGATGCATCAAAGCGTTTGATCGCCCACCCATTGAGTCTTCACTCGAAAAATACTCCAAGGGTGGTTATATGGCCACCTTAGAATTTTTTCACAGTGACCAATATTCTTGGGCAGAGGTTGTTGTGGAGGTGATTGAGTTTGGTCAAAGGTTAGGTAATGGCTGGAGCATGTTTGGAAATATCAGCCACGAATCTAATGCAGTGCTAAGTAAAAATGTGGGTAACCATATTAGTGTCTTTGGGTTAGAGTGGGCAGAATGGCAGGTACTAAATGAGCCTCAAGCTTAGCAAGTCAATCAACTCCGCGCCTTCGGCGCCGGACAGCGTACACTGTACTTCGCTCCGTTACAGCCCCCGGTTATTGAGGCGTTAAATATGAAAATACTCAGTGTGGCACTTCCAATTCTAATCTCCACCTTTGCCATGGCTGAGGAGTGTGTCTTTGATGAGAAGGTGTTTCATGATTTTGCCAGGCTTTATGTTGATGGGCATGAAGGAGCCAGCCTTGAAGGACCTGGTAAATTTACCGCATCACTCAATGATCTCATGGTTTTTGTCGAGGGTGGTGGTTGCGCTCATCTTGGTGCAACTGTCCAGGTGCAAGGGCAAAGAGGTATTTCTGAGTCCCAGCTATTGGATCTTGTCCTCATGCTCTATACAGAGTTCGGACAATGGCTGGCGGGGGCTGAAAGCTTGAGCGAATCAATTCACGAATCCAGGTGGAGCCGCTATGAAGGCGTTTACTACTTCCAAGTAGACTCCCTAACAAGTTTGGAGGCTTGGTTAAGTGAAAATGGCGATTTGATGGTAAGCTTTTATGTTAACTAGGGAAATATTTAACAAAGCCATCATGCTGTGACGAAACAGCTTGGCTTGCGCTCATTCTTCGTTCATTTCAGCCAAACGTTTCCGCAACTCTATTCCCGTTTGCCGGTATTCTGCGTTAGCCCATGCCAGAGGGTTTGCCATTTAAATAAGAAGACTATCTGGAGTTACTGGATTGGACAGAACATCTCCAGCATCAGAATAAATGAAACTCTTTTGATGAAAACACGTACTCATTCTGAGCCGCCTGAACATCAATCCAAAAAACTGGTTACACAGCTCCCTATACTTTGAACGTTCGCTTCCTGGCTTTGCCGGAAAGCTGGACTCGGTAACAGAAGCTTGCGTCCGGTCAGGGCATCAACGGCGACCATCGATGAATTTTTGTTTGACTTGATTTTCTCCTTATCACAAACGCTGCCGGACACCAGGAATTGAAGGCAATCACTCGCCTGCGACAGCCTGTTTAGGGGAAGCTGACCGGGCGACTTTAGCTGAGATCCAAGCAACACTCTGATTTTAGAAAAAACCAAAACGGTTTGGGGTATTGAAATTGTTTTTTTAGCTTTCTTTTTTGTATGCCTGTCTTAATGGTTATGAGGCGTTTGACACAATTGGCTCTGACCAAAGAAGTTGCTACGATGCCAGCCATGAAAACAACACTTGATCACCTCCCCCTCGATAAGCAAGATCAGCTGCGCCATGCGGTTGATATCATTGTGCAAGCCGTTCAACCCTGCATGCTGATTTTATTCGGCAGCTATGCCCGTGGTGACTGGGTGGACCATCTGGAAGAGGATCGCGTCCATTACCGCTATCAAAGCGATATGGATATTCTTGCCATTACCAAAAACAAGGTACAGGCCCGCAAAGTTGAGTTTAAAACGTCCCTGAGCAACCGTTTGATGCGGGAAGTCAAAACGCCGGTCAGCCTGATTGCGGAAGAGATTTACTTTGTGAATGCCCAGTTAGCCAAAGGCCAGTATTTCTATGTCGATATCTACCGCGAGGGCATCCTGTTGCACGATACCGGCAAGCTGGAGCTGGTAGAGCCAAAAGAACTGCCTCTGCCTGAGCGAAAAATAGAGGCGCAAAAGCATTTTGATCATTGGCTAAAGGCTGCAAAAGAAGACTTAATGATGTATGAGGCAGCTACTGAGAGAAAACTGCACAACAAGGCAGCTTTTTCGTTGCATCAGGTTACAGAGCGTCTGTATTCCATGATTCTGCTGGTGTTTACCCATTACAAACCCAAACTCCATGATCTTGAAAAGCTACGCACCTTAACCGGAAGCATAGAACCGGAGTTCTTATCTGTATTTCCGCAAAACACGCCCTTTGAGCAAAACTGC
>NZ_JBNKSF010000009.1:0-64875 GCF_050297175.1 Gynuella sp.
CCCGTTAAACACTCGGGCGGCTGGGTCTGCGGTATAGACATGCGACACGATGGGATTCTGTGCCAGGGTCTGTGCCGGCAACATGGCACCTCCCGCCAGAACCCCTAACGCCATGACCGCCGATGCATTCGCAGACACGCATTTGGAAAGGAGTTTTTTATTCATTTAAGTTTCCTTTTGTAAATTGGGCCTTGTCTTACTTGATACCAGCGCCCCTGAGCGGGGCGCCTCTTTACACAAGGATTACCGGTCTGCACAGAACCCGATTGAAGTCAGGCTCTCTCCGGCTTCAAGGGCTGTCCCCCAATCCAATCCAGCAACATGCAACACATCACCCTGCTGGCTCCAGTCACCGTTCCAAAGGCTGTTCACGGTGCCTTCAACAGGGATATCAACAGACCATGTCATCGCAGAGCCGCTTTCGTTGGTAATAACCAGATCGGCACAATACCCACCATCCCATTCATTATTGATATTCATAACTGCGGAAATGCCGTCAGCATTTTGATCGTCACCGCTGGTATCACCGCCAGTGTTGCCACCGGTATCACCATCATTACCAGAAGAAGAACCACCTCCTGTGATGCCATCTACACCACCAAAACCAATCGAACCGTTGCAATGCAGCCATTCTGAGTAACTGCCACCACCACAACTGCTATTGCCCCACACTCCGGTGTTATCAGCCTGATCTTCAGCCTGACGCACCACACCATTTACAACGATGTAATCAACCTGAACATCCCGTCCGGTCGCATCATTGGTAAAGGCCACACGAATTTCACCGGTCAGATCAGTAGTTACTGAGTAATCGGTCATATTGGTGTTCAATGTCCAGGTACCAACAGTTGTGCCCCCAACGGTCAAATTCACACTTTCGTCACCGGAGATACCCTGCATACGTACAACAATGTCATTACTGCTACTGCCACCGTTATCACCACCACTACCGCTGCCATCACTGACAAACGTGGCGATACTTTGTGGTTCCACCCATACAGAAGTAGCGTTGTTACTGAGCGTATACGTACCACCGTAACTAAGGTTCAGAGAGCTAGATGTACTGTACTTAACCAACGAAGCAGCACTGGCATTCTGCAGTTTTAGATTCAAGTTCTGATGGGAGGAGCTGGTATTAACCGCCACGATTACATATTTGTTGTCCGGTCCTTTGTATGCGGTTACAGAGACACCTGATTGAGGTTTTTCTGTCGCGCCGATACGTACATACCCCGGCCGCACATATTTGGAATACTGCGCCATGATGTAACCACGTTTACTGACATTGCCATCTTCTGTCAGCAGGCCATAACTACGACGGATATACCACCAAATATAAGCGTTGAAATTTGACGCCATACTTTGGTGTAACTCCGTTGCCAGGGGAATGGCTTTCGACCAGTCATTGGCAGCTTCCGTATTAGTAATATGTTCCGTCATCCAGATTTCTTTTCCTTTGCTCCGGGCCAACGGGTAGTCTTTTGGCGTCGAACCATAAAGATGGCCACCAATGATATCCACATGCTGTGCTGACGAAGCATTGTTCAGAAGAGGATCAGAATAAGCATGATTAAAACCGAGGGATTCAGGGGCAAGCACTTTCAATGAGCCAAAACGGTTACCCTGACTCAACAAAAAGTTGGTGAAGTCAGCACCGGACCAGTCAGCTGACTCATAGTCTGGGTGCCAGTCTGGTTCATTCTGCAACGACATTGCATAAATGGGCACACCATTTGATTTCATATAGTCAGCGAAGCTTAACAGATGATCGGTGTATGCTGAGTAATACCGGGTCAGCAGCTTACCGCCATTGATCGGACTGTTGTTCGATTTCATATAAGCCGGGGGAGTCCAGGGAGTCGCCAGCACGATTGCACCATATTTAGAAACAGCGCGCTTTGCCGCAGGAATCTGCCGGTTCCAGGCACTTGAGTTGGGATCAATACGCATACGCATGATTGACATACCAATCTGGCCATCACCATTGCCATAAGCCTTATCCACCTGGTCGTTGGTCAAATCAGCAATCCATCCAACACCACTCATTCCACCAAAACCCCGAATCGTCTGATAATGAGTATTAGCATTAATATTCACATCAGCAGCCAGCGCATTCATGGAGAAACTACACGCTATTGCCAACGCACCAAAAACGGATGAAATATCCGACCTTCTAAAGAAGTCACGGATCATAAGATTCCCCCTTTTCCGCGATATATTTGTTTAATTAGCCACAACTGTTTAAAAAGTAATTACAGACCAACTGTTATTTTTCATTGCCTTTGAATCAGGAAGCACGACATAGAACCACTTGTGAAAATGACGAATATTCAGAACAAACCACAACCTTTCTTATCGAACCACACCACTCAGTTTTGGGAGATACGTCCGGATACCCATTTTGTAGTTAATATCAGAACTTTTCAGAAACTCAGATTTTTTATTGTTATATAAATCGCTGGCAATTATACCCCGGTGCAACCCTTTCCCTATCCTACCTTAGAATGGTGAGTTTACATCATGAACAAATACTCATAAATGTCCGGCCAAGGCGGCCAAATATGCCGGCATTAGCCATAACATTTATGACACATTATTGCCGAGGAAAACCACTGACATTCTTTGCAATACTTAATCAATAGCAGGATTTGAATTAATTTTAGCCAGATATAACATCAATCATGATCGATAAACTAAACAAGCATTATCTTTTCATACCCCTAAAGGTCTTCGAAAAAAGTGCTATAAAAACAGCACTCATGATCATGAAAAAAAATATCCAATAAGACATATTCCGAATAGAACTTTCTGATATAGGGAGTCATCTAACTCCTACTTATTTCATGAGTCAACGAAAGCACTGAGCGATTGATCACATTACTTTACATACAACTCGAAAGAGATGTTATTTTGATAAACAGCTCACCAAAATCAAATCAAGATAGCCCTGCATCCGCAGCCAAATACCTGAAATTCAATATAACCGAATGATAACTCGTAAACTCAAATCAATGACAGGTATAGCAATTGCCGGAAATTTTCTCAGATAGGCATCAAGAGATAGATAGACGCATGGACTAATACACAGACTTTTACCGAATTTTAAGCCTGAACGTCAGGAGACGAGGGGTTACGGGTTGCTTAACTTATTAACAAACATAGCAATGCAAACATTTCAATTTTAAGCCTGTCAATATTAATAAATAAGGAACCTTCCTTATCTTGCATTTTATTTGTTGGGATAACCTGAAAAAGCTGAAAATTCCTTCATCATGGTTACGCAGCAATTATTTTTATTTGACCTGCTGACTATCTCGTGATTCCCAAAACTGCGGCAAATCGTCATGAATTTCACACCATCCTGCTTTGGAACCAATATAAATATGGGCATCAGGGCGGTGCTCGATCTCATCATCCAGAGTCCCCAACGTGAATTCAACAAACCCATCGGTGCCACCCGGGGCGTGAAACGTCAGACTGGAACCACATTGACTGCAAAACTGACGAACAGTTCCATTTTGTGCAATATAACTTTTTAACAGTTTTTCACCGGCTAACCACCGAAAATGTTCTGATCTGGCTTCACCAAAAGTAGCATAGGCAGCACCGTGAAATTTCCGACACATAGAACAATGACAATGCGCCATCTCGTGTTGAATCTCATCTACTTCGTAATGGATTGCACCACATAAACAGGACCCATGAAATTTCGAACCTGCAACATTCATCTGAACCTCCAATATTCTTAGGGAACCTCTGAAAAATATCTGTTCTTACCAAAAATCCTGAACCATTGGTTAAGATGCTTATAGGTCTGACCAATTAACGTTTCCCGAAGACCAGCCGGTTTATGCATCATTTTACAGACAATTGCGCATAATACGGAATATTACAGACCCCAGTAAACACAGAACAAACGAACCGTATTGAGCCCAATGCAAACATGATCATACGACACGTTTTAATCATCTGCACTGATACTCAACCGCAAACATAGTGGGTATTGAAACGAGCGTTATCATTTGCAGTGTCAGGGTTGATCAACCTAAGGGGCCTCTGAAAAATGGGAATAGTTTTGATGCAGGCAAGGAAGCACCACTCGCAACACCGCCATTTAACGGCGTAAATGAGGATGTGAGACGGGGGCTGACAACGTCCTGCGCGAAAATAGGCCATTTTTCAGAAGTTACCTAACAGTGTTTCACACACAGCGGAGATATTTTAACAACCTGTAAGCCATGGCCTGGCTTTATTCGAAAGGCAGCAGTACACATCCCTTTCTGCATCGTAGGCTGACAAGCAATCTCTGCAAAGGTTCCCAGAAAACGTTTTCTCATCTATGCCAGAGAACCCCATGACCCCACAGTGAAGAGCTGACAATATTGGCGGTCACCGGCATACCAATTTTAATCGCCAGCGGACCCCTTGCGGGTGATCTGCAGATAGAAATTAGTTGCAATAATTCCCGTCAAAGGCAGACTTGGGCCGGCATATTTTTTCACTCAATATTTCAGAGCCGGACGTATTCATCATATTGAAACCACCGGCCGCCCGGAGCACACGTATTCTGGCTTTCTAACCGGCTGCACATGCTCCAAAGGAACCATAACAGGGGGAGAACAACCATGTCTGATCAATTCATTAAATCCAGAGCCGCCGTAGCCTGGGGACCCAAGCAACCACTGACTATCGAAGAAGTCGATGTCATGCTGCCGAAGGCTGGCGAGGTATTGGTGCGAATTCTTGCCTCAGGCGTCTGTCATACGGATGCATTCACACTATCCGGAGAGGATCCTGAAGGTGTATTTCCGACCATCCTTGGCCATGAAGGCGGTGGTGTCGTTGAACAGGTGGGAGAAGGAGTCACCAGCGTTAAACCCGGTGATCATGTGATCCCGTTGTACACACCGGAATGTGGCGAGTGTAAATTCTGCCAATCCGGCAAAACCAATCTCTGCCAGAAAATCCGCGAAACCCAGGGCAAAGGCCTGATGCCAGACGGAACCACCCGCTTTTTTAAAGATGGTCAGCCCATCTACCACTACATGGGATGCTCAACGTTTTCTGAATATACCGTGCTACCGGAAATCTCCCTGGCTAAAGTCAATCCCGCAGCCCCACTAGAAGAAGTCTGTCTACTGGGTTGTGGCGTCACCACGGGCATGGGCGCAGTTATGAACACAGCCAAGGTAGAGGAAGGTGCAACTGTTGCAATCTTTGGCCTTGGCGGCATCGGTCTATCTGCCGTGATAGGTGCAACCATGGCAAAGGCCGGTCGCATCATTGGGATAGATGTCAATGAAAGCAAATTTGAACTGGCCAAAAAACTGGGAGCCACGGAATGCATCAACCCTACCCAATATGACAAGCCAATACAGGAAGTGATTGTTGAACTCACTGATGGCGGTGTGGATTATTCCTTTGAATGCATTGGTAACGTTAACGTCATGCGTTCTGCCCTGGAGTGCTGCCACAAAGGATGGGGAGAATCCGTCATCATCGGTGTTGCCGGTGCCGGACAGGAGATATCCACCCGCCCATTCCAACTGGTCACTGGTCGAGTATGGCGTGGCTCCGCATTCGGTGGAGTGAAAGGCCGCTCTCAACTGCCAGGCATCGTAGAACGTTATCTTGCTGGTGAGTTCAAGCTGGATGACTTTATTACCCATACCATGGGGCTGGAGGACATCAACGAAGCATTTGACCTGATGCATGAAGGTAAAAGCATTCGTTCCGTAATCCACTACAATCGCTAAAGGAGGTGCCATGTCCCTGGAATTAATCAGCAGCAACAAAAGCTTTGGTGGTTGGCTCAAGCGTTTTGGTCACACCTCTACAACGCTCAACTGTCAGATGCGTTTTAGTGTCTATCTGCCACCACAGGTGGAAGATGGCACAAAAGTCCCGGTACTGTACTGGTTGTCCGGACTGACCTGTACCGATGAAAACTTTATGCAGAAAGCCGGCGCTCAACAGCTGGCGGCAGAGCTTGGTATTGCCATCGTGGCACCGGATACCAGTCCCCGAGGCGAAGAAGTTGCCGATGCTCCGGACGGTGCCTACGACCTCGGACTGGGTGCCGGATTTTACGTCAATGCCACCCAAGAGCCCTGGAGTAAACACTATCAGATGTATGACTACATCGTCAGCGAACTGCCAGCGATCATTGGGGCCCACCTTCCCGTCAACGGTAAAGCTGCCATCAGCGGTCATTCCATGGGAGGACATGGCGCACTGATGATTGCCCTGCGCAACCCGGACAAATTTGTCTCCGTATCAGCCTTCAGCCCCATCTGTCATCCGAGCAATTGTCCATGGGGAGAGAAAGCGCTGAGCGCCTACCTGGGTGATGATAAAAATCTGTGGCAAACCTACGATGCCAGCGAACTAATGAAACACGCGACAGCTTTTTTGCCAGCACTGGTGGATCAGGGTGATGCAGACGAGTTTTTGCCGCATCAGCTGCAACCGGAAGCCCTTGAGCAGGCAGCGAAGAACTCCGGCTATCCACTGGAACTTCGCCATCAACCAGGGTATGACCACAGCTACTATTTTATCGCCAGCTTTATCGCTGACCATCTGCATTTCCACGCCCGCTATTTGCAATAACCGGTTATCGGCTGAGCCAACGCTCAGCCAGTACCAATACGCTGACTGCCGACGCAGTCAGCCTGGTATAAACCATGAGCAATTAAAGGATTAAAAGGCATTTTCGCCACTCTGCCCAGCAACAGAGTGGTCATCAAACCAACTATATCACCCAACACAGTCAGTTGATTAAGCATTAATTCAGTTATCGGAAACAACAATACAGGCTCTACCAAAAAGGGAATATAACAATGAAAATTTTGACACCTCTCGCCATGTCCATCTTGATTTCCTCTTCCGCACTGGCAATGAACTCCTCAGAAAAAAGCTTTCGCCCATCTGATAGTCGCGACGTTCGTGAACTTCAAATCGAGGTAAAAATGCTGCGCCAGGATGTTCAAAAACTGGAGGCTCTCATTCTGAAAATGCAACGGACTCTGAACACCCTTGCAGAGGACTCCAACGGAAACAATAGTGGCAATAGCAGCAATGATGACAATAAATGGGGTTGTTATATGAACGATATCCGGGCTGGCGGTATCTATGCCACCGGACGTACCGAGGCCGAAGCCAGAGGCAAAGCACTCGCGAGCTGTACGGACAAAAGAGGAACCTGTTGGGATGATAATCTGAAATGCACTTCATCCGAATAACCCTGTTTTTTAAGTTGCAGACATGACCTGACGCATTCGCCCGTTACAGAGCCTGATACAAGGCTCTGAACTGTCAACCCATCCAGCCGGTCATACCGCTCCAGAGTCAAACCATTCATCCATCACTCAATAGTCATATCAACCGATGTACTACCGATTCTGCCTGCCCGGAATGCCTTGACAGGTTCAGCCAAACCACATCATCCAGCCTCATGGACGAGTTGAGAGATCTCGGATCTGCGATACCATTATCAACCCGGCAATGAATGATGGGGCATTGATCAAGTGACGTTGGAAATTACCACCATTAGCTCAATACGCTAAAATCAAGACTTTCACGTCACCCTCTGGCTGTCGTGGGGTGATCACAACATCGATCAGAACAATCTGTTTTGATAAACGAGTGAATAGGTTGCAAAGACGCGGTTTATCCTGTTCACACCATATTGTGCACGAGGGTTAAATTATGCATTCACCAACACCACTGCGGGTGGCACTGATGGCCGTTACAATCTTACTGTTCGGCATCTGCAATCCAGCAATGGCCGACCAGCCATCCGGACCGCCCGTTCCCACTCCACCTCCCAATGCTAAAAACCAAACTCCGGCATTCCCCCAGCAGACACGTGCGCCGGAAGTTCGCTCAAACGTTTCGATCCAGCTAACCAAAGTGGTCGGTGGGTTGAACCATCCATGGGCGTTACAGTTTCTCCCGAACGGAAAACTACTGGTGACAGAACGCTCCGGGAACCTTCGGCTAATCACCCAGGATGGACAAATGTCGGCACCGCTAAAAGGATTGCCAACGGTATTTGCATCCGGTCAGGGGGGACTGCTGGACGTCAATATCTCTCCGAAGTTTGATCAGGACAGACTGGTTTATTTCAGCTACTCAGAACCCCGTGAACATAATAAAAATGCCACAGCAGTGGCCCGTGGCAAGCTGAACGAAGCAACCAATACTCTGGAAAATGTAGAAGTGATTTTCCGCCAGCAGCCAGCCTGGAAATCACGTCTACACTTCGGTTCCAGACTGGTCTGGAGCACATCGGGGAAATTGTTCGTAACACTTGGAGAGCGATCACTGCCACAACCACGTCTACTGGCTCAGGATACAAACACTACCCTGGGCAAAGTCATCCGGATAAATCCCGATGGCAGCGTCCCCAATGGCAATCCCTTCAGTCAGGGCGGCGGCAAACCCGAAATCTGGTCATATGGTCACCGTAATCCTCAGGGTGCCGCAATTCACCCACTTACTGGCGAACTCTGGACCATAGAGCATGGTCCGCGTGGCGGTGATGAACTGAATACGCCCGAGGCTGGCAAAAACTATGGCTGGCCGGTGATCACCTATGGTATTGATTATTCCGGCGCCCCGATCGGCAAGGGCATCACCCAGCAGCCGGGAATGGAACAGCCACGCTACTATTGGGACCCCGTCATCG
Organism: Gynuella sp.; assembly: GCF_050297175.1. Lineage (NCBI taxonomy): Bacteria > Pseudomonadati > Pseudomonadota > Gammaproteobacteria > Oceanospirillales > Saccharospirillaceae > Gynuella > Gynuella sp. The sequence continues at coordinate 8,690 of NZ_JBNKSF010000009.1, forward strand.
CTCCGGGCGGAATGACTTTTTATCAAGGGCAGATCTTTCCGGAATGGCAAGGAAACCTGCTGATATCCTCTCTGAATCCAGGGACAATCGTTCGATTGATGATCCAGGACCATCAGGTCATTGGTGAAGAGCGACTGGCAACCAATGTTGGTCGAATTCGCGACCTGACCACCGACACAGCAGGATATATCTGGTTCATTACCGATGCAGACGACGGCAGTCTTTATAAAATCATTCGGGCCACACCGTAATCACCACTTCTTTCAGCCCACGGTTAATGCGGCAAATAGTTGCATATATTCGCCCGGACAATAAAAATACCAACGGTGGGCTGAAGACTACCTACTCTACTTATCCAAAACCGGTCTGATCAGTGACTCAAAATGCGGTCGGCCGGTTCAAAATCCATACAAAACAGGATGCTGCAACGAATGGATATAGATCAGATCATTGCTGAAACACCTGAAGAGAACGTGAAATCGGCGCTTTCTTACATGTTAAAAAGTTATATGAATCCAGCGTTCGGCGCGCTACCGAAAAATGAAGTCGAACTCATCGTGTTAAATGTTCTGGAAAGCCTGAATATCATCGATCCGGAACCAGAGCTTTACCAACTGGTTTCCAAACTGAGGATTACCCGTTCGAAGGCACGAGGCCTGATTTATGACCGGGAACTGAGACGATCAACAGAAAGCGACCTTGACGAAAGAGTTAAAACCCTGCTCAAGCGACCATTGATACAGAAGAACGGTGATTTATATGTTCTCGAAGTTGAAAATCCGCTGATCTCCGACCACCTGCGTTCCAAAGTTCAGAAACTTGGCTATGTCTCCGATGGCTCATTTTCGCCAAGCCTGATTAAACTTGGGCTGGATGCCATTTCCGCTTTGATAGAATCGTATCTGTCTGATCAGGATAAAAAACAACTCACCGCCATATTGATTGAGGCAGGCGCACCGGATACTTCGTTCGGTGGTGTCATTAAGGCAACGCTTAAAAAAGTAGCGGTAAAAGTTGCCTCCGACAGTGGCGAGGTACTCATGGATAAAGCATCTGAACTGATCACGCCGATCATTGATGCAGGTTTTGATCTGCTGAGAGAAAGGGTTAGCGACCTGTTTGACCAGGACAATGACTGATCGACCCACTGGCGCTTATTCTGTATTGTTCATCGACACCCGCTTCTGATGCCTGATGAACAATCAAAGCTACCCCTCTGATTTTCTTAAATAACATCTGAATAATTATCTGCATTGTCGACATTACCGATAGATTTTCTAAGGTTCCCTAATTCTGCATATCCGCCAATCTCAAGAATTGTTCTGTTCAAAAAACTAAATGACGATAGATAAATAAACTAATTTTGTTAAAACAGACAAAGGATCGTTTATGCCGTTTTCGATCCTAAGCAGATAATCTTAATAACAACAAGAAGGATTTTCATTATGAAAGTAAAACTTCCATTGATAACAGCTGCGGCACTGCTGATCTCCAGCGTCAGTTTTGCATCTGAATGGCAACAACAGACCGGCTGGGTCCTTGCCTACTCTCACGACAGCCAGGGCAATGTGGTATCAGGAGACATCAGTACCCTGTCTGACGCAATCGCCAATGGTGCGGATGTTAAGGTCAATTACGATTCATCCAGTGCTGGATACGCGACCTTCTTTGATTGCGAATGGACATTCGTTAAATCTGATTACGTTGCCTGTACCAACACCTCTCATATCAGTGTTCAGTCCGCACTGGGCAGCAATTTTGGATTCCAGGATAATGCCTATCACTGGTACATCATGGTCAATACCGAAGGAAAACGGGATATGAGCCGCTGGCGCGTGGGTGCCCATGAATCTGTTGGTCATACCCAGGATCGGACTGCAATGAACTGGTGGGTAAGGGTCAACTGATAACGTTTAAAAACAGGTCTGACGAGGGCCAGACCTGTTGACTGAAACAATTGTCTTTAGGCGTCACCTCCATGTTTCGCCTATCAGACCAACGATACTGTCGGTTAGATTAAGAATTAGAGCTGTCTGATTCCGCCAGCAATGCTTCCATTTCATCCATGATCAGGTTCATACGCTTAATAATAGCTTTGAAAGGTTCTGGCGTGGCAAGATCGACACCTGCGTTCTTGAGCAACACGTAGGGATAATCTGAACCACCGGCCCGTAACAGATTTTTATAATTTTCCACACCAGCCTCTCCTTCTTCCACAATGCGCTCATAGAGTGCCGTCCCGGCGGTAATAGAAGTGGCATATTGATAAACATACATGTTGTAATAAAAGTGCGGTACAAACATCCATTCATTGGTATAGAGATCATCAATTTCCACCACATGCTGATCCGTACCGTGATAACGCTTCAGAATCTCGCCGTATATTTGAGATATTTTTTCTCCGGTCAGCGCTTCACCATTTTCAACTTTCTCATATAACGCCAGTTCGAACTCGGCAAACATGGTCTGACGGAAAAATGTGCCTCGGAGATTTTCAAGACTGGATCCCAGATAGAAGATTTTTTCTTGAGCGGTCTGAGCATGCTCAGTCATGTATTCCTGCAGAATCAGTTCCAGACTGGTGGACGGAATTTCCGCAATGAAGGTTGAATAATCAAATGTCTGGACCGGTTGTGACTCGATAGCATACAACGTGTGCATGGCGTGCCCCCATTCATGGGCCATCGTGGAAAGAGAGTCATAATCATCCTGATGATTCAACAGCAAATAAGGGTGCACGTCATACAGCGAACCATTCATATAAGCACCGGAACGCTTACCTTTTTGCGGAAACGCATGAACCCATTGATCGTTCATACCCTCGGTTTGTCTTTTAACCCAGTCGTCTCCAAGAATGGACATTGCATCCAGAGTAATGGTTTTTGAGGTTTCGTAGTCAAAGGTTTTGTCTAGTGAAACCAAGGGTGGATAAATGTCGTAATAATGCATCTGATCGATACCGAGTATTTTCTCCCGAAGCTTGAAATACCGATGCAACGTCGGCAGCGCCTCATTCACTTCTTTCACGAGGGTTCGGTACACATCTTCCGGAATATTTTCGGTATGCAATTCCCGCTGCAGGACGCTGTCATAACCACGCGCCTTAGCCAGCGCCACCTGATTCTGAATGTGGGAGTTCAACACCGCCCCGACACTACTGCGATACTCCTGCCAACGACTCCAATAAGCATTAAATACTTTTTTGCGGTCCTCACGATTTTCACTCGCACGCCAGCGTCTGTAACCCTGCGAGTCAATCCGATAACTCTGTCCATTCGATAACGTTACTTCAGGCCAAGGTATATCAGAATTGGCAATCAAGGAGTAAATAGTCGATGGTGCATCCAATGGCGTACTAAAACCAGCGAGCAAAGATTCACCTTTGGCATCCAGCGTATACGGTGCCTGCCGTAAAGTATTTTCCAGATAGAAACGATAAGGTTGCAGGGCTGGTTCTTTGCGCAGAAAGCGTTTTATTTTTTTCGCACCAATGGCCAGAATTTCAGGTTCCAGCCATGAAGTCGCTTCACCAAGCTGGCCATACATGATGGATGCCAACTGTTCCATTTCCTGATGTTCCGGAATCTGCAGATTCTCGTCAGTCAGCAGGCTGGCATAAGTATATATTTTGCTTACTTTCTGCTGGCTATTGGAAATCACTTCCAGACCTTCAAACAGGTGCCGGGCATTTTTACCAAGAGTGCCCTTGTATTCCTCTATTTTTTTGAGATCTGCCAACGCAGCTTCCCGTGCCTGATTCCAGGCTTCTTTAGATGGATAAATATCCGTCAGATCCCAGGTATACCTGGGGTCTTCCATGGAAGATTCCTCTGCCTCGGCAAAACCTGCCGGAGCCAGCAGCAGCCCAAACGACAACAGGGCCGCAGTCAACGATTTATGCATATTATTCTCCTATGGGATGTGATCAGCATGACTATCGCGATACTGATTTGAAACTTTCTCAAGCGGATTAACAATGGAGTTGATTATTATGAAAATAAAAACCATTGACAAATCAGACACTCGTATACAGGTTTTGAAGCTCAACAGAATATCTGCGATAGCCCCACATGCCTACTCTTTGTATGGTCACTTATCATGGGCCATAAAAGCGCCATAACCTGTATATGCTGTTCTCGTCCTGGAGATACCGTTAACTACTTATCCAAGCGGTACTTGAATACACGTCACAACAGATATTAAAACTAGTTCTAAAGTATGAGCTGCAAACGCGGTTTTTTACTTATCATCGAATGAAGTATCAGCTCCAGGAAGCTGCTTTATGTGGACCAAAGGATCAACACCGACTGGAAACCACTGACGTCACAACATACATAAAACCTTCAGGACCAACACATGCGTTCACTGATAGCCTTCATGGCGCTCATTAGTTTATTTGCCTGCACCAGCTCCACAGTTTTACCAGACAAAGCACTGGTCGAACCAGTACTCGTTGTACGCGCCATCGAACTTGAAACCACGTTAAATCAGCGGCAAGGTCTGCCTGTTCCGGAGCACCAGAACTGGTTTGATGTTATAGAAGGTCATATTCCGGTCATTATCACCGCTCCCCATGCAACCCGCCCCTTGCGGAATGGTCACCGAAGATTTTCTGACGGCGGTGGCACCGCAGCACTGGCCGTTACAGTGGCAGAGTTAACGGGTGCCTACGTCATCTATACCACATATGAAGGACCATCAGATCCGAATTATTACGATGAAAATGCGTTTAAAACACAACTACAGCAATTGATAACTACCGTGCAGCCTCTCTATATTCTCGATATCCATGGCAGTCATCCTTACCGCTCTTATGATATTGACCTCGGTACAATGAATGGTCAGTCGCTACTGGGTCATCAGAATCTTCTCAAGCGGTTGATTAGACAACTTGAAACGGAAGGTATCTCCAGTTTTTCCTACAACCGCTTCGCTGCATCTCGAAATGAAACCATCACTAAATTTGCAGTCGCTCATGGTATTCCAGCAATCCAGCTCGAAATCAATTCGACTTATGTCACTCCGGCTGAGGGAAATGTATATGCACAACGTTTTTCCATACTATCACAGGCTCTCGCCCGATTTATCAACAGCAGTGTCACCACAAACAGACAGCCATAACATACGCCTCATTCAATCCAGTTGCATATACCGGTAAGCAATGCGTGTTATTTAATTAAAGAGCCTCCGGAAAATGGCCTGTTTTCGCACAGAACGTTTTCAGCCCCCGTCTCGCATCCGCATTTACGCCCGTAAATTGCGGTGTTGCCAGTGGTGCTTCCTCGTCTGCATCAAAACTATGCCTATTTTTCAGAGGCCCTAGTAAACGAATGGATCCGTTCAATCGTAGGTGTAGGCTTTAATGTCCGAAAACTGGATATAATCCCTTGGATTCGTCGAGTTATAAGGACGGACAAATATCAGCCGATATTCACTTAACCTGCCATAATCATTATCAGGAATGGTTAACATGACATTTAAGTCTTCAGTTTGTGGCATGGAATACGCGCCAATTGTTGTCCATATTGATTCTCTGCCGGGAACCCTGGCCTGTACCCTGACCAGATAAGGTGCTCTACCGAATACACCAGCGGAAAATGGATTCACAATTTCGAAACGTCTGATCTTTAACGGCGTATGATAATTAATGGAAATACTCTTCACATTGGGATTGTTATAGGCTGACGTAACAACAGTTTTAACATTGCCGTCAAATACATAACCCCAGTCACCCATGGTTGTGGCAATTGCATTTAGACTGACCCATTGATCATCAACCAGCATGGTACGGTTGGTAGCATCGTAACTCTGTGCATAAGCTTCATCAGTATAGTAAGAACCATTGGCCGGCAATAATGTTGCCTGAGTGTCATTATAGGTTCGAATGTACAGATTACAGCGACTGTTAGCCGTCATTGTGTTGTAGTTAATACCAGCCCCACTTACGGCCGGCGCTTGATAGGCAGTCGTCTGACACCAATTACCAGTCGCAGTAGTCAGGCTAAAAGACGTTGCACCATTATAACTACAGCCATCCTGTTTCCAGAATAAATCCGGGGTCAGGAAATTAGGCAATGTTTCAGGCAAATAAGCGCAGTTCATCTGATTAGCACGACGCAGATACCATAAGTCAAACACATAATGGATACCAAGATCGGGATACGCCACCATAAACTGCACATCATCATTCAGCAGCCGTGTATAGGAACGCTGATTCACACAGGTACTCAGTTGAGAGGGACTGGTTTGTGCAGCAATCTGTATCCACCGCTCGTGACTGTTTCTCGGTGACTCACTACCACATCCAGGACCATCCACAATTACGATACCATCATCATTACCGGAGCTGCCGTCAGAGTCATCTCCACCATCGGTATCACTGGGGGATAAAATAATATCCTGATTTATGATTTGCAGCGGTAACGCCGTGAGCTGAACATTGGTAGCCCGACTACCTGCCTCAACACGGATACTGTATTCACCCTGCTGAACATTCGTTTTGATAAACCCTGGGGTTGAAAGAACAGACCCATTGGTTAACCCGATGGACTCCCCGTTGATAAAGACCTCGGCACCGGCCACACTATCCAGCTTTCCATCGTTACTCTGCAGAACATTGATTGCCAGTGTTGCCAACAAATGACCGCTGACAACATAACTGTTTTGCAACTCAAGCGGACAGGTAAACTGATTATTAGTACTTTGCAGATTGATCACACCGGTACAACTGGTCAGCAATTGATCTTCTTCAGCTTTACTCTGGTCAATGAAATCCAGGTTAATTACCAATTGATCCTGATTTTCCAGACCAATATCCAAAGTGGTTGCGGCAAAATACTGGCCGCCTTCCTGCTGAATATCCAGCAATTGCTCCACGAATACAGAACCATTGAGCTTCAGATACGCTTTCAGCGTTTCCAGTGCATCAACACTATCCACAATAGCATTCGGAATATTGATCCTGAAGAGGCCTGTATCCGGATTACCCTCACTTAACGCTAATGACACATCCGCCTGCAGTGGGACAATATCAAACGAAATGTTCTCGCTGTTAACCAGCTGCACTGTTTCCTGCGTATCCAGCGTATGTCCGATCAGCATATTGCCGTCATAGAAATTCACCTGAATACGGTATTCACCATCAGGAAGAGAAAGTACCGCATCGCTCAGGCCTGTTTCCGAGTTTACCGAGAAAATCTCCTCATCAGCGCCATCAATGGAAATACCTATACGTGGTTCAGTCAGATCAATCGCTAAAAGATCCGCCTGATCAATTCTAAGCTTTATATCAGCCATCGTATCGAGTAACTGCACATCGGAAATCGTATTACCAATAAGCGGTTTGATCGTCATATTAACAGCCTGTTCATCACCGTCTTCCAGCAGGATATTTTCTGCGCTGCCGGCATATTGATGACCATTACCTTCTAACAACAAACTAAAATGATAGGTTCCCGGTACCAACGAAATATTCTTTTGCGATACCGCTTTACCGTCCGCATCGACACGAATGTACCAATAAAACTCCTGCTGGTTACCGGTTTCTGCATTAGTCACCAACAATGTCCCGCTATAATAGTCCCCATCCACAAGTGTGGAGCGTGGCGTTGACTTTGCAGATATACTGGTTGATGTACGTTGTAGAAACAGTGCAGTCATATTGGGGTTAACCGTAATACCTTTGACGGTTTTATCGGGCTCCTGAACCTGAGATGTATCGGTACTTTGAAGACCGCTTTCACCACCACAGGCACTTAGTATCAAAATTGCAAGCACGGAAAGACACCTGCACATAAACATCAGATTTAAGTTCGGCATATTTTTAATTCCCTTGTGATCGAACACGCTACAGTTCATTTAACTGAATTTTCTGTGCGAAAAACTTACGCAAAATAACCATCGGCAGATCACAAATTTACTTTAAAAATAGGTTTCCTTTTTGCCTAATTGGATAGTTTTGGATAGTTTTTTTTGAGAGATAAAGACCAGAGAGGAGAATGGTTTTACAAAAAAGAGAACATCAAACATGAAGACATGCATCTTAGGATAATGACACCAGGAATAGATTTGCTCTGTCCTGCTTGCCAAGCACCCCAGTATCAGCAGTACCGTGCGCATAGCAATGGGTTATTCCCAAAGCAACAGACTTGACAAGATTCTCACCACACCCATTTGCAGCGCCGTTAATTGTTCAAAAGCCTCTAAAAATCTTTTGAGCCATGCTGTTTTAACTCCGTCAGAATTTCCCGTAATGCATCTTCTCCCTTATTAGTGAGGATACGGGTATTGATCACACAACTCTCTGACTCCTCAATTTCAAGACAGAGGTGACGAATATTCTCCAAGTATTCATCATAGTGAATGGGCACCGCCAAAAACACATGCCAGTCATTAAGAGAGGCTTTGCGCGCTAACATCAGTTCCAACAGTCTTTCAACGTTTTCCTGGGATATTCGGTATACTGGCCGTTTGAGCAGCATAAAACCTATAAAAATTGCCGCCATCACTATTACCGTCAATAGTATCAACCCCATTCTCTAATCTCCCCAGCATACCCATTTAGAGGTACTTCAATCGGATTATGCCATGTCTTCATATTGTTTTGTCCTGTTGCAGCGATTTTAGTTTTGACCTAACAACTGACAACAGACTGACCGCAATTTTGCACTGATTTCTTTCAAAGCTGAATTTTTCCTATCACTTGTTTGTGCAGATCCCGCTCAAAAGACCTTTTTTTGGCTTTTTTTCGAATATGGCATAAGCGATGCACCCATGACCTATGAATTAGATCGCACACTGAGGACGTCTGTCTGTCCTATCCAGTTGTACAACAGCATCGGTTTTCAGATTGTGCAACATTCAAATTTACCAAAATCACCGTCGTTTGGAGAACTCCTACCATGCAAGTTGTTAGTAAGTTCAAGCAGTTATTTCTGGGTACGATATGTTTATCGACTATTATCTGCAGCCAGGTATATGCCGAAACAGGTGAGCCGGAAAAAGAAGACCTTAAGTTCGGTTTTATCAAACTGACCGACATGGCCCCCCTCGCCATTGCTTATGAAAAAGGCTATTTCGAGGACGAAGGACTTTATGTCACACTTGAAGCTCAGGCCAATTGGAAAGTACTGCTGGACCGTGTGATTGATGGCCAACTTGATGGGGCCCACATGTTAGCAGGACAACCACTTGGTGCCACCATCGGTTTTGGCACCCAAGCGGATATCATTACAGCATTCAGTATGGATTTGAATGGTAACGGCATTACCGTTTCGAATACTGTATGGGAAAAAATGAAGCAGCATGTGCCTATGAAAAACGGCTTGCCGGTTCATCCGATTAAAGCAGACTATCTAAAGCCTGTGGTAGAAGAATACAAAGCCGAAGGAAAGCCATTTAATATGGGCATGGTATTCCCGGTTTCCACCCATAACTATGAACTACGCTACTGGCTGGCCGCCGGTGGTATCAATCCTGGATATTATGCGCCTCTGAACGGTGACACTTCAGGCACCCTTAAGGCAGATGCATTTCTGTCCGTTACCCCTCCCCCTCAAATGCCCGCAACATTGGAAGCCGGAACTATCTATGGTTACTGTGTCGGGGAACCCTGGAATCAGCAGGCCGTCTTTAAAGGTATCGGTGTACCTGTCATTACCGATTATGAAATATGGAAAGACAATCCGGAAAAAGTATTTGGTGTCAGCCAGGAGTGGTCGGACAAATATCCCAACACTCATATTCATGTAGTCAAAGCCCTGATCCGGGCAGCCAAATGGTTGGATGAGAATAACAATGCCAATCGCAAGGAAGCTGTGGACATCCTGTCAAAACCTTATTATGTCGGCGCTGATGCCAACGTCATTGCCAACTCCATGACCGGTACATTCGAATATGAAAAAGGTGACAAACGGGAAGTCCCAGACTTTAACGTCTTTTTTCGCTATCACGCGACCTACCCTTACTACTCCGACGCAGTCTGGTATCTGACCCAGATGCGCCGCTGGGGACAGATTCCAGAATACAAACCAGACAGTTGGTACACAGATATTGCCAAAAAAGTCTATCGTCCGGACATTTATGCCCAGGCAGCCAAGGACCTCATCGAAGAAGGCAAAATGAGTGCAACAGATTTTCCTGACTTTGAGACTGAAACCGGGTTCAAACCGCCTCATCAGGAATTTATTGATAGTGTTATGTATGACGGCACTCAACCCAATGCCTATATTGACAGCTTCGCAATTGGCCTGAAAGCCAAAGATAAGATCTGAACACACACCGAAATATAGCAACATGCCAGCCGGCTCAGAAGAGTCGGCAGTTCTACAAAGGTCATCCATTTATGAACAGAGTCAACACAGACAGACACCCAATCACTCTCCTGTTAAATTTGTTCAAACACGCAAACAACAGCATGTCACTGGTTAGCCTGCTCCGTAAGGTCGGGCTACCCGCTGGAGGAATCCTGCTGTTTTTATTTTTCTGGAGTGTTGCTGCACAGAATATTGATACCTCTCTGGGAAAATTTCCGGGACCGACTGAGGTGTTCGAGCAGGCAAATCGCCTCGTTGCAGAACACCAGGCAGAACGATTGCGGGAAACAAAGTTTTATCAACGGCAACAACAACGCAATGCCAACAAGCTTGCCAAAGATCCGACGGCCACGGTGAAAATTCGTCCCTACACCGGATCACCCACTTATTTTGATCAGATACAAACCAGCCTGATAACTGTACTCAGTGGTTTTATCCTGGCATCACTGATCGCCATTCCACTGGGTATCATCATTGGCCTAAGCAAAAGCATTAACGCTGCACTGGCACCAGTCATCCAAATATTTAAACCGGTTTCTCCATTAGCATGGTTGCCTCTGGTCACAATGGTAGTCAGTGCGGTGTACGTGACCGATGACCCTTTGTTTGCCAAATCGTTTTTAAACTCTATGTTTACCGTGACATTATGTAGCCTTTGGCCAACTTTGATAAATACCTCTGTTGGTGTCGCCAACGTAAGCCCTGACCTGATCAATGTCAGTAAGGTGCTCAGACTTAGCTGGCTAACGCACACTCTGAAAATCGTACTGCCCTCGTCTATTCCCATGATTTTTACCGGATTGCGTCTATCCCTGAGTATCGCCTGGATGGTACTGATTGCTGCAGAGATGCTTGCTCAGAACCCAGGTCTTGGAAAGTTTGTCTGGGATGAGTTTCAGAATGGCAGCTCAAATTCACTTGGCAGAATCATGGTAGCAGTACTGACGATTGGCTTTATAGGTTTTCTGCTGGACCGGGCCATGTTGTTAATTCAACAGCGCGTCAATTGGGACAGACATGCCGACATCCGCTAGTGGACACTCGGCTCTCGAGGCTAAAAACAGTGAAGACAAATTCACCGAACCAGAAATTGCGGCACGGTTGGTATATAGCTCAAGTTTCAAATAAGCCAAGCTCAACTGACTCGCGTCGACGCAGTCATTATTCAAAGGGTTCTTAACAGAAAGATCAACCGAAAGGTACGACTATGTCTAAAGCTCATCTAGAACTGACTCAGGTCGGTATTGAATTTCCAACTCCCAAAGGAAGCTTTGTGGCGTTGCAGGATGTTAACTTGAAAATAGCCGAAGGCGAATTTGTTTCGCTGATCGGTCATTCCGGTTGCGGAAAATCCACTGTTTTAAATATCGTGGCCGGCTTGTATCAGGCCACTACCGGTGGCGTGGTGCTAAATGGTCGGGAGGTTAACTCCCCCGGTCCAGAACGTGCCGTGGTCTTTCAGAATCATTCACTTCTGCCATGGCTGACTGCATACCAAAATGTTGAATTGGCAGTCAAACAAGTTTTCAAACATCAAAAAAGTAAACGGGAAATGCAGGAGTGGATTGAACATAATCTCGCACTAGTACACATGAGTCATGCCATGCACAAACGCCCGGATGAAATTTCCGGTGGTATGAAACAACGGGTCGGCATTGCCAGAGCACTGGCCATGGAACCTTCCGTGCTATTGATGGACGAACCATTTGGTGCCCTGGATGCCTTGACCAGAGCGCACTTGCAGGACTCGCTTATGGACATACAAGCCGACTTGAACAGTACTGTTATCATGATTACCCATGACGTTGATGAAGCAGTACTGCTATCTGATCGTATCATCATGATGACCAACGGACCTGCAGCCACTATCGGCGAGATTCTGGAAGTTAACCTGCCACGACCACGAAATCGCCTGGAACTGGCGGACCAGCCCGAATATAACCATTACCGCTCTGAAGTGTTGAAATTCCTATACGAAAAACAACGAAAAATTCAGGAAATCACTCGACCGGTGAAACCAGCTAATGCCAAAAAGGATGAAACTGCTGTCGCCTAAAGGCGACAGTTATGCGGGTAAAATACTGGCTATACTCAAGTCCATTGATACATGGTCAATGTGGATCCGATTGAGCCGGATTCATATTTTTTCAAACCTGCGATATATTCGAAGTTCATCACAAATCAATCAATACATTTGATTCACGGTAATTTATTAACATCAACAATTAGTATGAAAAAAACGGAAAACCTGTGTTATCTGTCCATAAATATCCGTTTTTGAAGACTTATATATAAAAGCCAGATTTTCAATATACCTATAGTGCAATGTTAAATCCTATTTTGAGCATGCTAAACTGCATCACTGGATAGGTTCTAAGGGGCCTATGAAAAATAGGAATAGTTTTGATGCAGGCGAGGAAGCACCACTTCATGTTAGATCACTTAATTAACAGGTAAAATCAAGGAAATTATAAATGTCTGGGTTCACCAAAAACCTTTTTTCAAAAATCATCGTTTCAATGATTGTTGTTTTCTGTTCATTTAATACATTTGCAGCCATCAATACCATCGATGATGCAATCAATAAAGCAGGCCGTCAGCGCATGCTCAGCCAGAGAATGGTTAAGTCCTATCTGCTCCTCGGTCTGGACGTCAAACCAGATAAAACAAGATCACAAATGGATGCAGCCATCGAGTTATTTGAACAACAATTAAAGGAACTGGAAGCCTACGCTGACAACGAGGAACTAAAACAGTCACTGGCCGTGGTGCGTCGGCATTGGTCCACTTTTCAAAAACCAATGAAGCAGGAATACGATAGAGACGCGGCAAAGACACTACTGACCGATGTCGAAAATCTTCTTGCCGAGTGTGAGAACGTCGTGACGATTCTTGATCGCGAAGCCGGAACCAGTAAAGCCAAATTAGTAAATGTAAGTGGCCGTCAACGTATGCTATCACAGCGAATCGCCATGTTTTATTTTGCCTATGCACTCAACATTGGTACAGAAAAAGAGAAAAACAGTTGGCAAGAGGCCAGCAATCAATTTGAAAATGCGCTCAAAAAACTGATTACCGCTCCTGAGAATACACCTCAAATTTCAGAGTCTTTGCGAAAAGTCAATGCTCAATGGAAACTATCCAAATCAAGCTTTTCCCTAATGGATAGGGACAATTTCGTACCTCTTATTGTTCAATTAACGAGTGATGGAATACTAAAAAATATGGACTCCATTACCGGACTTTACAGTAACTTATAATTCTATTTGTTACTGCATTATCAGAACGACTGAACTCATTTTCGATCATCATCGCCATCACTTTGTAAATCATACATGGGCATTACCAACAAAGAGGTATGGCGATATTAACCTTATATATCAACGTAACATACTAATTTACGTACACCATTTTTATTCCTCTGGCATATCGATTGCGTTATTGGATGCACATCCACAATGGAGAGCATTCAATGTCAACAACCAATCTGAATCTGAGCCGCTTTTCTGACCCAGGAACCAGAACCCTGCACTACACATGGTTCGCTTTTTTTCTGACATTCGTGGTCTGGTTCAACGCAGCACCTCTCAAACCACTTATCACAGAAACATTTAATATGAGTAACGACCAATGGAAGGCTATTTTGACGTTGAATGTAGCCCTGACCATCCCTGCCAGAATTGTCATTGGCATATTGGTTGATAAATTCGGACCGCGAATTGTTTACACTATTTTGCTATTGCTGACGGGTCTTCTATGCCAGTTATTTGCTTGGGCACAAAACTACCAACAACTGGCATTGGCCCGTTTTTTACTTGGGTTTGCAGGCTCCGGTTTTGTGATTGGTATACGACTGGTGGGAGAGTGGTTCCCACCCAAAACGGTGGGATTAGCACAGGGTATTTACGGAGGCTGGGGTAATTTCGGCTCCGCGGCTGCCGCATGGACACTACCGACTCTCGCCATTACATTATTTGGCGGTGAGAATGGCTGGCGCTATGCGATCGCCTTCACAGGGATACTCGCTTTTCTATATGGGCTATTGTTCTATCTGAAAATACGGGACACACCGGAAGAATCAACTTATTTCAAACCGAGCAAATCCGGTGGCTTAGAGGTTTCCTGTAAAAGAGATTTTTGGTTGTACATCGTTATGAATGTGCCAATGTATATCATACTGGCAATACTCGCGTGGAAACTCTCTCCTTCTGGAGTGGGGTTGCTGGGTCAAATTGAAACATATGGCATGTACGGCGTACTGGTGCTGCTGTTTATATATCAGACCAGCCAGATTGTCAGAGTTAACTGGAACATCCTGCGGGGACACCGTCCTGCTCCTCATGACCAGTATAAGTTCAGGCAAGTGGCCATTCTGGACTGGGCCTATTTTGTCACTTTTGGTTCAGAACTTGCCGTTGTCTCAATGTTACCGGCGTTCTTTATGGAAACATTCACCGATATGAGTGTTACCTCAGCCGGCTTGTTTGGAGGCCTCTACGCTTTGATGAATCTCGTCGCTCGTCCCAGTGGCGGCTTGATCAGTGACCGACTCGGTCGCCGCCAGACCTTATCCATCACGATACTCGGGCTGGCTATCGGTTATTTATTGATGTCACAGGTCAGTGCCGAATGGCCGTTATTACTAACGATACTGACTGTTATGATCTGTTCCTTCTTTGTTCAGGCTGGAGAAGGTGCCGTATTTGCTGTTGTGCCTCTGGTAAAAAGACGGATGACAGGTCAAATCGCCGGTATGGCAGGTGCCTATGGAAATGTTGGAGCGCTGACCTTTTTGACCATTTATACCTTCGTGGATGCCAGCACATTTTTTATGATCATTGGCAGTAGCGCTCTGGTGGTGTATCTAATCGTTCAGTGGTTGGAAGAACCGAGTGGCCACATAACGGAAATGCAGCCCGACGGCCGCATGGCATTTATAAAAGTTTCCTGACAAACAAACCAACCGATTACGGTTTACCAACCTGATCCAGCCAGCTTTCGATAAGCTGCCGCTTGGCTGGGTCAGAAAAACCTTGTGGTGGCATGCGCCGGTCTTTAACGACCTTCTGATACATGAGCCCGGACGTCAGCCAATATTCGGAGACTTGTTGGGAAAGTTGTTCATGACAAGCCTGACATTCACTGGCCAATACCTGACTGACATTTTCCGGAGGCATTATTTTACGATCTTGTTGCCACAGATTCTCACTGACGAACGCTTTTCCAGGAGCCAATCGCAACAGGCTGCGATTATTGTCTTCAATGACCCAGACGGTGCCATCGCTGCTGGCAGTCAATCCAACAGGATTCCCTTTTGGCCGCACACCTTCTAACTGATCCCAACGATGAATCACTTCCAACGCCTCCGGACCATATCCCGAAGGATAGCTCTCTTGTTGACGTCCAAACTCCTGTTCCCGTGGATCTCTGGAATAATACGCACCATCATGAATGATGGGCTGTTGGTGCTTATCCAGTTTCAATGCCAGAAGCTGATGACCGGAAACCTGATAACCATGCAAACTGATCAACAGAGTATTAGTCAAAGCCGGCAGCGCCTGTTGCTCATAAAACATCATATCTAATGGCGCACCATGGGGCGGCAACAAAGCAACAGGCGAATCATAGCTACGACAGACTGGTTTTATCGTACTCCACAACGGATTGACTTGTTGTACCGGGAAACAGTATGGCCAACCATAGTCCTGATCGGGGCTTACCTGATTCAGTGTTTCCAATGGCGAGAATACTCGCTTGAAATCCATCCCGTTATCGGCCTGAAAGACCTTATCAAAACGATTTACCGCCAATGCCATTGAGTTCCTCAATCCTTTGGTCGTGCGATAATGATCAAAATCCCATTTTTCCGTTTTTTCATCATAAGTATACCAACGCAGCTGCGCATCAGTTTGACGTTGCGCGCATACGCCTTTAGCAACCTCAGCCTTACATTGATCGGTGGGAGCCCCAAAATTTAACACCAGGGTTTTATCCTGCAACAGGGTAAAGTTCATCAACGGATGGCGATGACCGTCGATAATCTTCCGGGTCATCAGCTCTTCACTCTGTAGTACGTGAGCACTGTCATCCAACGTAACTCTGAGCAGGCGATCTTTTTCCCCAACCAGTATTGTGGAGTCGTTCAAACGTTCCAGTCCGTGAGGCAGATTCAAGTGTTCTAGCAGAGCCTCAAAGGACTTGCTTTTTACATCATAGCGCCACAACGTACCACGATGGTTACCCCATCCACCCATGTCAGTGATCAATAGAGTGCCGGGGCGCCATTCTATAATCCGCCGTGGCTTAACCAGCGGCTTCCCCTGATGGACCAGTCCAATACAAACACCCGGTTCAGTATCAATAGCAGCCCGGGGGTAACCATCGCACATGCCATTCGTTAAGTAATTCTGAACCTTGGACTGCACAGCGGCGGATAAAAAAACCATCAGAACAACGATACAGTATTTCACTATGAACACTCACTATAGATTAAACAACAGAAAGACAGGCTCGCCGCCCTAAGCGACGTGGCTATACTATTAACCCGACATATTTAATTGCCAGGTTAATGGAAAATGAGACAAATCTTGTCACGATCATATCAAAGATTGATTAAAAAAAATCGACGCACCAATATTATCCGATAACAGCATATCCCGTTACGTTAAACCAATGCACCTGCCTGGTATTGACTCCAGAACACGTAACTGTGTCTCAAAACCACCGAAACCAATCAAGCCGCTATGCCCCCCCTAAAGGATCTCCTACTACTTTCTTAAACCAAATGCAGCACTCCCCCATTGTCTTCAAGATGGATTATTTTTAGCTTTCATACCAAACAAAACTTGTTCAATGGTTTTTGGACAAGGAAAAACAGTCATTCATTGTTTGTCTGAAACGAAACTATGGGGTCTCTGAACGATCTGGATGACAGGATATTTGAACTGTTCATTGTCTCTCACTGAAGGTCCATATTATCTCGCGGTTAGTGAGTTAGAAGATATTTCGAAGGGTCGGAGTGATACGCCTTAAGGTTTACAGCTAATGTCTGCATGGGCAACAACGCCGAAGCCACATCTGATTCGGAAGTAAATTGACCACAAATAGCAGCAGCCAGATTGACTTTAACAGTTTCCCTGGCGGCTATTCCGGCCATACAATACATATCCATTTTCAGGTACAGCAGGAATATAGTGGCTGCAGTTATGTGCTATCGCAATTCTGCTTCGAAGAGGGTTTTACAGAGAAAATTTACACCGCTCATAAATTCTATAAAGGCCGGGGAGATCAGGACACCACACCGGTAGGCGACATAAGGCCATGCTCCCGAAATCAAGTTACCGGGATTCCCTACTGAACATGGAGCAAAAATTCTGCCGGTATCCTAAATGAGCATAAAAACGGGTAGTAATCCCCACCTTCTTCAGGCAATTCGATATCGTCCTGGCTTGTGGTTTACCGCAATCACCAGATTCAGCATGATGACTGAAAGAACCGAGATGGCCAGAACCTCAAAACTAACGAGAAAATAAGACACCAGCAGGATGGCGCAATCCACCGCCAACTGAAAAAAGCCTGCCCGGATGTTGAACCGGTGCTGTAGGTAAAAAGCCAGAATACCAACCCCGCCCAGACTGGATTTATGGCGAAACATTATCAACATCCCCACACCAATCAGAATACCTGCCATAACACCAGCAAAGTAAGGGTTGACATGCTCAAGAACCACAAACATACCAATATACTCAGAGAAGACCGATACGACAGTAACGGAAATAAATGTGTTCAAGGTAAAGCGCAGGCCAATTTCCTTCCAGGCGAGATAGTAGAATGGCAGGTTCACAATAAAAAAGATCTGTCCAAAACTGAACGGTAATAATTTTGAGCCCACCAGTGCGATACCGGCCGTCCCGCCCGTCAGTAGCCCTTGGGATTTAAACAGAAATACGCCGAAAGAAATAAATAACCCGGCACTGAACAGTGCAAACAGGTCCTCAAAGAGACTATGAAGAGAGTCATCAGATGCCATAGATAAACCTTATAAAAAATTAGCCGCGGGATTATACACGTTCCCCCCGTCAGGTTAATCATGTCACATAAACCACCCTCAGATGAATTTCAATGAGAAGTCTATTTGAGAGAATAAGGTTGGTCACAAAATAACCAGCCATCGAAATAATCGATAGCACGCTTCCCTCGGTGGGCTATTTTTTGCACAACAGACAGGCTTGAGAAGAGACCTCGCTTCCACGAGAAAAGCCATCTGCATCTACAAAAAGCCTCATAACCAAAACGCGTTCATTGTCCTGAACAGTTGGGAGGTTTACATGATCAGCTTTGCATAGGTTTTCAGCAGTGCCTGCAATTTTCTGATTATTCGTTCGCTTTAAATATCTGCTTTTTTAAAAATGGAATTTTTATAAAATGGTATATCATGATGAAAGAAAAGCTATTTATGGATGTGGACATTTATGAACCATAAAACCGAAAATAGACTTAAATAGAAGTATAAAACCATATTTTTTAAATTCCCCAGACTGTATCGGATATTTTCCGTCTATCTAAAGCAGATCAATTTCAATAAATCAACTGGATTTTTATCTACTATTCCCCCATCCCAATAATTTCGTATCCTTGCCTACCAACAGATAGCAAACGTCTCAAAAAAGTACTATTGCTGTGTTTTCAGATAATCATAATAAACACTGAAAAATAAGGAGGCTGTTGATATCTGGATTGGATGTTTCACTCCAACTACCGGCATCAGAGTGCTCTTGGACATCTCGCATAAAAGAGAATTTAAGGAGGCATCACCTAACAATGAAGCCGACAGTCTCCCGTGGAAATACATCCTTATTCAAACACTGAAAAACCATAAAAAGTCGCTTTCGGCAGTACATTTTCAAAACAACTTGGAATACTGGAGCCTTGAAATTATTCGGCACCTTAATACACCTAACAAGAGATCAGCGGATATGTCTACAACATTGATTGTCGGAATTGATGGCAGCGAAGCCGGCCAAAGAGCCCTCGCTCATGCCAAACGACTCGCCACCTTGATTGGCGACTGCACTCTGACCCTGGTATACGTGATTGAATGGTCCCCGTACAGCTTTCAAACCCCGGAAGAAAATGCACTCAGAAAAAAACGACGGGAAGAAGCCGTTGTCAAAGCCCGAACCCGGGTCATCGAACCTAATGTGGAAAATCTGATCAAAGAAGGCTTTCAGGCTGAAGGCGTTGTGCTGCATGGAAAAGTAGCCCAGTCACTGAATTCAGTCGCGTTGGAAAAAAATGCCGATCAGATTATTGTCGCCAGAGCCTCCGAACATGGATTGACAGCACGAGTATTTGGCAGCGCTACCGCCAACCTGGTTATGCATGCCAGCGTTCCTGTCACCGTCGTCAGTTGAGATTTGTACATGACCAGAAAACATTTTTTATTTTCCGTTTACATATCGTTGGTAACCATGTTGTCCAGCGGCATGGCGCAGGCAAAAAGCATTGATGAGTCTGTCAACACCATATTCTCTGCCGCCACTGGCTGGTTTGTTTCACTGATATTTGCTCCGATTCCGGGTACCTCCTTTCCCTGGATCGTGGTCTGGCTGGTAACTGCAGCGACTATTTTCACCGTTTATTTCGGCTTTTTGCAGTTCCGTACCATTCCCCATTCAATCGCCCTGGTTAAAGGTGATTATGCAGACCCCAATGACGCCGGTGAGGTGAGTCATTTTCAAGCCCTGGCCACTGCATTATCTGGTACCGTCGGCCTTGGCAACATTGCAGGTGTGGCCGTTGCAATTGGCATTGGTGGTCCAGGTGCCACTTTCTGGATGATCATGGCCGGCTTGCTTGGCATGGCCTCAAAATTTACCGAATGTACCCTGGGTGTTAAATATCGCAACGAATATAAAGACGGCAGTGTATCGGGTGGCCCGATGTATTATCTGTCCAAAGGCTTTGCTGAAAAAAACCTGCCTGGCGGAAAAGTGCTGGCGGTTATGTTTTCGATTTTCTGCATCCTTGGTTCGTTTGGTGCCGGTAATATGTTTCAGGCCAATCAAGCGCATGCCCAGATCAGCGGACTGTTTGGCAACTATCCCGGCTGGATTACCGGACTGGTATTTGCTGTATTAATTTTTCTGGTCATCGTCGGTGGCATCCGTTCAATTGCGAATGTGACTGAAAAAATCGTTCCAATTATGGGCCTGCTATATGTTGGCAGTGCCGTAGTTATTCTGATACTCAATGCAGATAAAATACTCTGGGCCATCGAGCAGATCTTTGCGGGTGCGTTCACTGGCCTGGGCGTTGCTGGCGGCCTGACCGGAGCATTGATCCAGGGCTTTAAGCGGGCAGCGTTTTCCAATGAGGCAGGCGTCGGTTCAGCGGCCATTGCCCACTCCGCCGTACAAACCAAAGAACCAGTCACCGAAGGTTTGGTTTCATTGCTCGAACCATTTATTGACACAGTGGTGATCTGCACTATGACCGCTCTGGTTATCATCATAACCGGGCAATTAATTACTAACCCAGAAACCGGAAAATTTCTGCTGGATGAAACCGGCCAAATTGTTACCGCTCATGGTAGTTCCGGCGTGGCGCTGACATCAGATGCGTTTGCCTCTGCCTTCAGTTGGTTCCCTTATCTGCTTATGGCTGCGGTTATCATGTTTGCATTTTCGACCATGATCAGCTGGTCATATTATGGCCTTAAAGCCTGGACATTTTTATTTGGTGAAACCCGGAAAGCAGAACTGACGTTTAAATTATTATTCTGTCTGTTTGTGATCGTTGGTGCTGCTTCCAGTCTTGGACCCGTTATTGACTTTTCCGACGCCTCCCTGTTTTCAATGGCGGTTATAAACATCATAGGTCTCTACGCCCTGATGCCGATTGTGAAAACTGAATTGAATTCCTACATGGCGCGGTTACGGAATGGTTCAATTGTGAAATACAAAAACAGCAAAACCCGGGAAGCCAGATCCTGACGATGAGGGATCTGTCTACAACTATGCAGAGGGGTGAAGTCCATATTCTCCAGAACTCCTCTCCCTTATGAACAAATGCGGATCCCACCGATCCAGGACAGTCTTTCAGATAACCGGTTATTAGGACCGGTTATCGAGCACCTGCCGTCCAGATGGACAACAACCTCTCAGTGCCCGTACTCCCATAACCCGCACACTCATTAGCATTACCACCCAATATAGATAAAACCACCTTCAAGATAACGGTATAAATCAAAATAAACCATATTTCCCACTCTTAACGCCTCTCCGGGTATGTTCAAATATGTATAATCTCCAGACTTTTCAGTTCCACCCAATTCATCAGACAGCGATTTCGAATGGACAAAACATACCAACCCCATGACATAGAAACCAAACATTACGAACACTGGGAACAAAACAACTGGTTCACGCCATCCGGCGTCGGTCCTGGTTACAGCATCATGATCCCACCGCCAAATGTCACGGGTAGCCTGCACATGGGCCATGCCTTTCAGCAGACCATCATGGATGCGCTGATCCGTTATCATCGCATGCAAGGGCACAACACACTTTGGCAACCAGGTACCGATCACGCAGGCATTGCCACGCAAATGGTTGTGGAGCGCTTGCTCGCAGCCGAAGGAAAAACTCGCCACGATCTTGGACGAGAGGCGTTCATCGACAAAGTATGGAAATGGAAAGCCCAATCCGGTGGCTCCATTACCGGGCAAATGCGTCGCCTGGGAGACTCTGTCGACTGGAGTCGCGAGCGCTTCACCATGGACCCTGGTTTAAGCAATGCTGTTAAAGAAGTGTTTGTGCGTTTGTATGAAGAAGGGTTGATCTATCGTGGTAAGCGTCTGGTCAATTGGGATCCAAAACTTCATACCGCCATTTCTGATCTGGAAGTGGAAAGCAAAGAAGAAAATGGCCACCTCTGGCATTTCCGGTATCCCCTGGCCGATGGTATCAAAACTGCCGATGGCAATGACTACCTGGTCGTTGCTACAACCCGCCCGGAAACCATGCTTGGCGACAGCGCGGTTGCAGTCCACCCGGAAGATGAGCGCTATCAGAATCTGATTGGTCAATTTGTAACGCTGCCCATTGTGAATCGCCGAATTCCGATCGTTGCCGACGATTATGTCGACCGTGAGTTTGGTACCGGCTGTGTCAAAATCACCCCCGCTCACGATTTTAATGACTATGAGCTGGGCAAACGCCATAACCTGCCGTTGATCAACATATTCGATCAAAGTGCTCACATTCTGGCTGTTGCAGATGTATTTGATTTCGACAGTCAGGCAATTCCCGGCATTGATGCAACGATGCCGGTAGAGTACGTCGGCCTGGAACGTTATCAGGCCCGCAAACGAATCATTCAACAGTTCGAAGAAGCCGGTTTGCTGGCACAGACTGACGATCACAAACTCATGGTTCCACGTGCTGAACGTTCCGATGTTGTGGTTGAGCCGTGGCTGACCGATCAATGGTACGTCGCCACTCAAGCACTGGCAGAACCTGCCATTGCGGCAGTCGAAAATGGCGACATTCAGTTTGTTCCCAAGATGTTCGAGAACGAATATTTTCACTGGATGCGTAACATTCAGGACTGGTGTATCTCCCGGCAGTTGTGGTGGGGCCATCAGATTCCTGCCTGGTATGATGATAGTGGCAAGGTCTATGTTGGACGGAACGAACAGGAAGTACGCAATAAGTACCAATTGGATACGAGCGTGACACTGCGTCAGGATGAGGACGTACTCGATACCTGGTTCAGCTCCGCGCTATGGACATTTTCCACCCTTGGATGGCCTGAAGACGATAACCTATTGAAGATTTTCCATCCCTCTAACGTTCTGGTTACGGGGTTTGACATTATCTTCTTCTGGGTGGCCAGAATGATCATGTTTACCATGCATTTCATCAAAAACGACGACGGCACCCCGCAAGTACCCTTTAAAACCGTCTATGTCACAGGCCTGATTCGTGATGAAAACGGCCAGAAGATGTCCAAAAGCAAGGGTAACGTACTTGACCCCATCGACCTGATCGATGGTATAGACATCGACAGTCTGGTGGCCAAACGTACCAGCGGATTGATGTTACCGAAACAGGCTGCCCGCATTGAAACCAATACTCGCAAATCGTTTCCCGAAGGGTTTGCTGAAAGCGGTACTGACGCACTACGGTTCACCCTGACGTCACTGGCTTCGCTGAGTCGGGATATCAAGTTCGATATCAAACGTCTCGAAGGGTATCGCAACTTCTGCAATAAGATTTGGAATGCCGCCCGCTATGTTCTGCAAAACACAGAACATCAGGATTGTGGCCAGACTGGTAACACTGTCGAACTGAGCCTGGCTGATCGATGGATCACTTCGAGGCTGCAAAAACTTTCTCAGGAAGTACACAGACATGTTGCCCAGTATCGTTTCGATCTCATGAGCCAGGTACTTTATGACTTTATCTGGAACGACTATTGCGATTGGTATATTGAACTATCAAAACCCGTTTTCTGGAATGAAAACAGCCGCCCGGAACAACTAAGAGGCACTCGCCAAACACTGATTCAGGTATTGGAGACATTAATGCGACTGGCTCATCCGGTTATGCCATTCATAACGGAAGAGATCTGGCAAAGTATTAAGGAACTCGCCGGTGCGCAGGGTCAGACCGTGATGTTGCAAGCTTATCCTCAAGCAGACGATAACAAAATCGATGAGCAGGCCGAGTATGATATCGAGTGGCTCAAAGGCGTTATCGTTGGTGTTCGTAATATCCGTGGTGAGCTGAATATTTCTGCCGGTAAAGAATTACCCCTTCTGTTACAGAATGGTTCCACTGAAGATAAGCAACGTCTGACGGATAACCACACCTTCCTGGTCAAACTGGCCAGACTGGAAAGCATCACCTGGCTGGAAGCCAGTGAAGAGGCACCGATGAGTGCCACTCAGCTTGTCGGTAACATGAAAGTTCTGGTTCCCATGGCTGGTCTGATTGATGTGGACGCAGAAAAAGCCCGTCTGAAAAAAGAAATAGACAAAGCAGAAAAAGATTTCTCCCGCATTAGCGGCAAACTGACCAACGAAAGTTTTGTGAATAAAGCCCCAGAAGCCGTGGTGAATGCCGAAAAGGACAAGGCCGCCGCCCTGAAACAAGCCATCGCCAACCTAAGAGATCAAATCGATAAACTGGATCAACTTTGACCTCAATATCCTGCGGGCAGCCTAATGATGCTGCCCACATCCTCTTCTGTTTATGGCAACTAAAGGAACCCTAAAAAATAGACCATTTTTCAGAGGCACCCTAAATTTCTACGTCATAAAACTGTCATAGTTATCTTAAATATCCGTTTATTATCCAGCTGCCAATACTTGATGCATAGTTCAACTCCCACCATCGTATGAAAACTTATAAACAATTCATACGTTGACTCTTATTTCAGTTTTTGCACCCTCGGCGTTTTTAGCACCTAGTTTGCATAGAAACCAGAATCCAATTGCCGGTATATATCCTACTTTAGTATCAAAATAGATAAACGCGGATTGGTTATCAGATATATTGTCAACGATAGTATTTAATAAGTACCAACCAGTATTTGGCAATTTTCAATTGGATAGAAATATTTCAAACGGATAGGAAAAGCAACCAAACGTTTCATCCGTATATCAGTTATACATGAAGACTGCAGATTGTTTCTGCATAGTTTTAGTCGATATTGGCCAAAGTGGGTTTGCCAAAAAATCAGTCTGGTTATGTATGTTTGCAAGCGGGGGTTTTTGCATTTTTTTGGGCAATGATTTGATGAAACGGCTGGATAGTACCGTGCTCCGATCTTATCAGCATGGTTTCAATAAGCGCTTTTTTAACTACGAGAAGAACAATGAACAAACAACGTATTTGGCTGCAGCACGCAGTAAGGTCATTGCTATTGGGCTCCTGTGTGGCAGGCTTCGCGACAACAGCTTTGGCCGACAATAACTATTTCACAGTGGAAAAAATTGACTGTACTACACCGGTCACAGGCAATACAAAAATAGAATTGTTTTCACAAGTGAATCAGATCATCTGGGGATGGAACCATATTGCCAGTTCTGCCACCGAGTTCGCGAATGTTCAATTCGGCTACGACAGTGACAAATATCGGGTGGACAATGCCAGCATCCAGCATGACAGTTCATGTGAAGATGAGTTTGTCTATAAGACCATTCTGGTCAAAAAATATGCGGATTGGGATTCTCAACACGCCAATGGCCTCGGCTATGATTTTGATCAGGAAGTTACTTTTGGCCAGCTTCAGGATATTGTGCTCGACCTGAAACTCAACTCTGCAGAGACCCATATCGATCATGAAGAATTCCTTAACAGTTACTCTGGAATTGTTTCCCAAGATGTACTGGAACAGATCGACCAGGGTAAGTTCAATCTCGGGATTTCTCTGACTGGTCAGCTTTTACCCTTACCCGGCAATACTGAAGTCAACTTTAACGGTTCAATCATTATCGAGCTCGATCAGAGCGAGTTGTCTGATCAATGGCTGCGCCTGGTGATTCCAGCTGACGCTTTCACCTACTATACCCAGAAAGGCTATGACAAAGTCACCGACAACCTGAGTCTGGATGATTTCCAAACCTTACTGTTAAAAGGGATACGCATAAATCCCGAAACCACCAGCGGCCTGGTACTCAGAAATAAAATCAGCAGTGAGTTTGAAAATCTTGATATCACAGAACATTTCAAAGAAGAAGGCATCTCGATTCATAACCTGAGCCTGCGACTGAAAGAAACAGACCCAACCGATAACGGCAATACCGGCGGCGATTCGGATGGAAACTCAGGTTCTGATGATGGCGGCACTGCTGGCAATGATAACAGTGGTAGTGAAGACAGTGGCAACGACAATGGCAGTAACGAGGACAATGGCTCTGATACCTCGAACGACAATTCCGACAACTCCTCTTCACCGGTTTATATAGAACAGCTAAGTTCCTGCGTGGAAACCCAGGAGCCGGCTTTATCATCTCTCATGATCTTTGATCAGTCCGTTGATCATCTGACCAACGATGACAGTCACTGGATCAAAGACAAATACATGACTCAGAGCTGGAGCAAAGTTTACAACGCTTGGGACGCAAGCTCAGCAAACGTCTTTAAATTCATGAAAGATGACTACAGTGTGAAGCTGGACAGCCTCGTACAGGATGATCAGTGTGACAATCTTCAGGTCATGAAAACAATTCTGGTTAAGAAATACGCTGACTGGGACAGCCAGCATATGTCCGGTCTCGAATTCCGATTCCCCGCCGCAAACCTGAAGTTTGGAGACTTAAAGGACATCGTACTGGAAACCAAGATCAATTCTGATCAGACTGCCATTCCAAGCCGCGAAGATTATCTGAATACCTATTCGAGCTACACGTCCACAGCCAACCTGGAAGCCATGGATCAGGGTAAAATCAACCTGGGAGTAACTCTGTTCGGAGAAAACTCTGATGATCAGAGCATTGAAACCTTTCATGGTGCCATTACCCTTGAGCTGGACCAGGATAACGTCGCTGATCAATGGCTACGCATTGTAATTCCTGCTGATTCACTGTCTTACTTCGTACAGAAAGACTGGGGCAACACAGATAAAGATCCGAAAGACTATGCTGATTATGCGCTGGTCGGTTTCCGCATTAACCCGGAAACCCATACCAATCAGGTACTCAGAAGCTTCATCACGGACGCATTCGATTCTTCTGTGCCAGAGATGTATAAAGAAGAAGGTCTTTCCGTACGCAAAGTTGCCATCCGTGCCAATAGCGAAATATCTCCGGACGTCATCAGCGATGATGCTGAAGACAATGGCGACACAAGTAATGGCCCCGATACTAATGGGGATAACAATACCGACAGTACAACGTCATCTGACAGCGATGATTCAGCATTTGGAAGCTTCGGCATGTCGGCACTGTTGCTGCTGGCCGGACTGTTTGGTTACAGACGGAATAAGCGCACAGCCTGACCATTACCAGTGGCGCACCAGGTGATGGAGCGCCACTCCATCACCTCATTCATTTCTTCACGACAGGTGGTCACACCTGTCGTAACAACTCGACCAGATCGATAATCTGCTGTTGGCTGGCGTTAGCATAACCAAGTACCAGTCCTGTCTGACAATTACGATTGATAAAATAACCAGACAATGGCATACCTCCAAAGCCATGTTGTTTGAGCAACAGCAATGTCCGCTGTTCGTCAATATCACCACGTAGAACAACGTGCATCCCAGCACTTTGCACCACCGGTGTCAGGGTTTCATTTCCCCTGGACTGCCACTGATCAATCAGCAACTCCCATTTCTTTTGATATAACTGACGCATACGCCGCAGATGTCGGCTGAAATGCCTTTCCGCCATGAACTGGGCCAGAACGGCCTGCTCCAGCGCAGGAGAAAATCCCTGAACATACTCTTTGATCGATATCGCCGCCGGCATAAGCGCTTCAGGCAACACCAGATACCCTATACGTAAAGCCGGAAACAAGGTTTTGGAAAAGCTGCCCAGATAAATGACCGGCGCTTGCGATACCAGTGAATGCATGGCCGGAAACGGCTTTTGATAAAAGTGAAACTCACTGTCGTAATCATCTTCAATAATCCAAACCTGATTTTTTCTGGCCCAATCCAACAACTGCAAACGTTCCGACACATTCAGAATGCCTCCCAATGGATATTGATGAGTAGGTGTACAGTAAAGCAGCCTGGCATTTGTGGATAACGGCAATAAATTCACTTTCAAGCCATGCTCATCGACATCCACAGGCAGCGGTTTAGCCCGCGCCACTTGAGCGGCTTTATACATACCACGGTAACCTGGGTTTTCGATCAGGACTTCATCTCCCGGATTCACCAATAGACTGATGACAACATAAAGCGCCTGCTGTGCCCCCTGGGTTAACAATATCTGCTCCGGATGACAGGAAACGCCTCTGGACTCACGCAAATAACTACTGATCTGATGACGCAGATCCGACAACCCCTTATGCTCACCATACCCCATAAGTGCCATCCTGGATTCATTCAGGCGATACAAGCGATTCCAGATCCCAAACGGAAAATGCTTCAAATCCGGCAGTCCGGTCGTAAATGGCAAATAAGATCCTCCAGGATGCTTCTCCGGCTCCAATAAACTTTCAGCCAGTTCTGAACAGGCAAATAAGGTCGCACGACCGGCCGGTGAAACAGGTTTCGGCATCACCTGATCATCAAAACGATCTCCATTCACATACCAACCTGAACCAACACGACTGACAATGAACCCTTCAGCACGCAACTGATCAAAACTGGCATTCACGGTGTTACGACTCACCCCCAGCAATTCAGCCAACTGTCGGGATGATGGCAGCCGCGTATCCGGTTGCAGCCGCTGATTAAGTATATTCTGACTGATAAAACGGTATATCTGGTCCTGTAGTGGCTGATCGCGTTGTATATCCAGCTCGTTAAACACTGTCATTTGTCATCCTGCAACCCATCAATATCACTGTCTCAAAATTGGTACTATCAATCTAACTAAATTGGCACTTTTAACGATACCAATTATGACTACTATAAATAGACACCCACAAGAGGTGTGTTAGGAAACAGACAATTTTTAAGAGTAACAACAGGAATGACCATGACAGACGCATTTACCATTACCAGCCGCAATCAGGTCAAACGTGGCTCCAAAAAAGCGGACTACAGGAAGGAAGCCGTGTATCGGCTAATAGACAAATTGAAAACCGGTCATGTTGCATTTGTGGAAGATAATGAACCGCGCAGTCTGCCTTTGACGATTTGGCGTATCGGCGATGACCTCTATTGTCACTCAGCCAACAAAGGAAGATTTTCCAACGCCCTGATTTCAGGCCAGCTCCTGTGTATCTCTTTTGCGATCAACAATCAGTGGGTGATGTCAAAGTCAGCTTATCACCACAGCGCCAACTATGAATCCGCCATACTGTTCTGTACTGGTGAACGCCTGAGCGCAGAAGAAGATTTTCATCGGGTTTTCAAAGCGGTGATCAATCAGATTGAACCTGACAGATGGGATCAGATTCGCCCCCCCAGCGCCAAGGAAATGAAAGCAACCACGCTCATTAAACTGACCATACAAAGTGCTTCATTTAAATCCCGGACCGGAGGACCCAATGAAGAACCTGAAGATATGGAAATTCCTGTATGGCATGGCGTGCTGGATGCTTGAACCTAATAATGCCGTTATTCACATACAGCAATTACGGGTATTTCCAAAGCTGTGCAAAAGCAACAAAATGACATAAACGCGCGGGCGAAGTATCAGGCTGTATCGCTGTCCCCTGGCGGCAGTTGTGGTGCCGGAACCGCGCGTTCCAGTCTCATGCGGATTTGACGCATCTCCAGTTCAATCTGCTCACATACAAGATAGGTTTTGGCCAGACTTATTTTCATTGCCCGGGCTTCGAGACCGGCATCTTCTACCACTTGCTGTAGCTGCATGGTCGGTGTTTTTCGCTTGCTGGCGGATCCGAACAATGTTTTCATGGCTCTTGTTCTCCGGGAAGACAAAAATAACCATAGCCCAAGTACCGCTATAAATCAGTATTTTCGTCGATTACAGCCATTACCATCTAAAACAATTATTATGAAAATTTTATTCCACCTCTTGTGGAAGCAGTCTCAAACAAGACCAAATGGTTAGCTGTCGATGATAAACCGAACTACAATGTATGAAATAATCGCTGCTTTACCGATGTTATGACTGAAACTGTGTTATTTGCCCGACAACCAATTTTAAATCGCAAACAAGAAGTCATTGCTTACGAGCTACTGTTTCGTAATGACCTCCAGACTGAGCGAGCAGTGATTGAGAGTGATGAAAAAGCCACGTCATCGGTCATTATCAATGCGTTTACCAGTACGCAAATGAGCTCTGTGACCAATAACAAACTGGCATTTATCAACTTTCCTGCTTCTATGCTGAAGAACATGCCTGACCTGTCTCCAGATTCTGTCGTGTTGGAGCTGCTGGAGACCATTCACTATACCCCAGACGTGCTTGAGGATGTCATTGCGTTAAAGAAGCGAGGGTTTCGGGTCGCACTGGACGATTTTCTCTTTAAGGCCGAGTCCAAGAAAATTGTGCGCTATGCCGATATCATCAAGCTGGACATCCAACAGATCAATAAAAAGGGTCAGCGAAGATGCATGGACATTATGGCTAAACTGGATGTGGATTTTCTGGCCGAAAAAGTTGAAACCGAGAGTCAATTCATCGATTGCATGTCGATGAACTACAAATATTTTCAGGGTTTCTTCTTTTCCAAACCGGATCTCATCAAAGGCCATGCCCTAGCACCCGATAAATGGGTGGTATTAGAGCTGATTACGGAGTTGAATCAGAAGGAACTCGACATAAAGAAGCTGTATGAAATCATCTCTCGAGATTCGATTCTGAGTTACAAGCTGCTAAGACTGATTAATTCGTCGTTCTATCGTCGCGCCAAGGAAATTGAAAGTCTGCACCACGGCATCGTTATGCTGGGGGTGGAAAAAATCAAAAACTGGGCCAACGTGGTAGCGCTTACCCAGTTAGAAACCAGCTCTGAGGCATTGCGTCATCTGGCTCTGGAAAGGGCACGATTCTGTGAGAACCTGGCTTTTACCGTAAAGGGAACTGATCCGCAGATCGCTTTTACTGTCGGCCTGTTCAGCTGTCTGGATGCGTTCACCCTCAAACCGCTGCAAGAGCTACTGACAGACCTGCCTCTGCACGAAAGTATTAAAGAAGCTCTGCTCCACCACAAAGGCGTGTATGGGTATTTGCTGCATGCCATCAAAGCCCACGAACGAGCACTCTGGGGAAAAATCAAATGGCAGGCACTCGGGAAGTTAGGCTTGACCGAAGAGGTATTCGAACAAGCCTATCAGGATGCCCTTATGCTGGCTGATGGAATTGTGCCCATCCTGACGGAACGGGTCGATGTCTCGAACAGTTCCAACCAAATGAGCTGACCTTTACCTGGTGTCAACGATTAAACAGTAGTCGCTGACCTTTATTTTCAGAAACGATCACCCCCTTCTCAAACATCACCTCGCCGTTGACTAACGTGGTCTGAATGGCACTGCTGAACTCATAACCGTCAAAGGGCGTCCAACCGCACTTTGACAACGCATCAGCATGTTGACGCCGGGTGGGTTTATTCAGATCGACCAACACCAGGTCTGCCCAATACCCCTCTCGAACATAGCCCCGGTCCACAAGATCAAAACAGTCTGCCACCGCATGACTGGTTTTTTTCACGATCTGCTCCAGGCTGAATATGCCGCGATGGTAATGCTCCAGCAACGACAATAGGGCATCCTGAACCAGCGGAAGACCTGACGGGGCCTTGAAATAACTGTTCTGCTTCTCCTCCCAGGTGTGAGGAGCGTGATCCGTAGCGATAATATCGATTCGATCTTCCTGAATTGCGGTCAATATGGCCAGACGATCCGACTCCTGTTTCACTGCCGGATTGCACTTAATGAGTGCCCCTTTACTATCGTAGTCCCCATCACTGAAAAACAGGTGATGAACACAGGCTTCCGCGGTAATTCGTTTATCCCGGTGATCTCCAGCTGCAAACTGAGTCAGTTCTTTTTCTGTTGTCAGATGCAGCACATGCAGTCGGCTGTTGTGCTTGCGGGCCAGTTCAATGGCCATAGAGCTGGACATGTAACACGCCTCTTCACTGCGGATCAAAGGATGAAACGACATAGGCACGTTATCACCGTACATCCCCCGATAACGGTTCTCGTTGGCCGTAATTGTAGGCGTGTCCTCGCAATGCGTGGCAATGAGAATCGGCGATGAGGCAAAAATATTTTCCAGAATAACCGGATCATCAACCAGCATATTGCCGGTGGAAGCTCCCATAAATACTTTCACCCCACAGGCTGCTTTTGGATCAAGCCGTTTGATGACTTCAAGATTGTCATTGGAAGCGCCAAGATAAAACGAGAAATTAGCCAGCGACTTCTGTGCCGCACGCTGATACTTGTCTTCCAGAGCCTGCTCATCAATAGTCAGCGGGTTCACATTGGGCATTTCCATATAACTGGTAATTCCGCCAGCAACGGCTGCTCTTGATTCAGTGGCAATTTCGCCTTTATGAGTCAGCCCAGGCTCCCGAAAATGGACCTGATCATCAATCATTCCAGGCATAAGGGTCAGTCCAGTGGCATCGATCACCCGCTTACTCGCCAATGCACTCAAGTCTTTGCCCAACTGGCTGATACGACCATCCTCAATAGCAACATCCAGTTGTCGGATCTCCCCATCCGAAACAACATTTGCATTTACAATGAGTAAGTCTGTCATTTGTTTCACCATCGGTTAAAATCATCGTTTGTTATTCTAACAGGCTCTATCTACATTTTCTGTCTTCAGTACCTTCTGAAAAAACGAACTGTTTGGGAAAGATTCCAACCCTGGCAACTAAACAATTAAGCCTTACGTCATATAGTGCTAGAATCGGCGCCCTTTTTTTTCTTATCAACTAACCTGGAAATATTACATGGCAAGTTTATTTGTTGAGGAACTCACCGTTATGGACTTCAGCTACCTGCACGCCCTGAGAGGGATTGTTGGGGAAAGCTGGATCGTTGATATCATTCTGGAAGGAGAACTCAATAATGAAGGCATGGTGTTTGATTTCGGACTGGTCAAAAAAGAGATAAAACACGCCATCGATGAAGGCATGGACCACAAATTTCTAATACCGGCCTCTATTGCCGGACTTCAGATCGTAGAAGATGACGAGGATTTTCGTTTCTGCTTTGAAAATGTCACCGGTATGAAACTGTGCTATCGCTCTCCCCGGGAGGCGGTGTATCTCCTGGAAGCAGACAGAATTAATACCGAAACCGTTACCCCCATTTTGGAAAAACACCTGAAAACCATCGTGCCGGCTAATGTCAGCAACGTCAAAGTCAAACTCAGGGCACAGGAAATTGAAGGAGCCTACTACCACTACAGTCACGGGCTCAAGAAACATCAGGGAGACTGCCAACGCATTTGTCATGGGCATCGCTCCCCCATCAAAATATTCATTGATGGCAAACGCAGTGGTGAAGAAGAATTCATCATTGCCAAGCAATGGCAGGATATTTATCTTGTTACCCGCGAGGATGTCCTGCACCAGGATGGTATTTATATAACACTGGGGTATGAAGCCGAACAGGGATACTTCGAGTTGACGTTACCGAAGGCTAGTTGTGATTTCATGTCGGGAGACAGCACGGTCGAACTGATTGCCGTACACCTGGCGGAACACATCAAAGAACGACATCCAAATAAGAAAGTGGAAGTCCAGGCCTACGAAGGCTATAAAAAAGGAGCTTTCGCGAATGCTTGAGCCTTTGTTAAACTAATCAAACACTGTATCCAAACCATATTCCGGAACGTTACCAATGTCCATGGCAACAACCTTTCAACATCTGCGCCCCTTTCAACACAGTGAAGGCTGTTGAGTCGGCAGCACTCTAAACATAGTCATAACCAATTAATACTGCCGAACAATACAGGACACCCATGGAAATCAAAATTCACAATACCCTTGTGGGTAGCAAACAGGTTTTTCAGCCCATTGATCCGGAAAAGATCACGATCTATGTCTGCGGACCAACGGTCTACAACCGCATTCATATTGGCAATGCCCGTCCGGCCGTCATTTTCGACACTTTTGTCAGGCTATTGCGACAGATCTATCCCAAAGTCCTCTATGCCCGCAACATTACGGATGTGGATGACAAAATTAATAACGCAGCCCGGGAACTGGGAGTCGACATATCCGTCGTGGCAGAAAAATATGCTCTCGCTTATCAGGAGGATATGGCGGCACTCCATAACTTGGAGCCAGATATTCAGCCCAGAGCCACCGAACACATCGACGAAATGATCAACATCATTCAGGCACTGATTGACCGGGGACACGCCTACGTCAGCGACCACCACGTGTTGTTCAATGTTCCCTCGATGGCAGATTATGGAAAGTTATCCAAGCGAAACATCGACGACATGATCGCCGGTGCCCGGGTGGAAGTGGCCAGTTACAAAAAGGATCCTATGGACTTTGTACTCTGGAAGCCCTCTTCTGATGACCTTCCCGGCTGGGACTCCCCCTGGGGACGTGGCCGCCCTGGATGGCATATCGAATGTAGCGCCATGATTCAGAAACACCTGGGCGAAACCATCGATATTCACGGTGGCGGTGCTGATCTGGTCTTTCCACATCACGAAAATGAACTGGCTCAGGGAACCTGCTGCCATGATCACCCGGTCGAGTATGTGCGCTACTGGATGCACAACGGCATGTTAAATATTGGCGGCGAAAAGATGTCCAAATCCCTGGGCAACTTCATTACGGTTGCCGAGTTACTGGAACAATATCAGGGGGAAGTTCTACGCTTCGCTCTGCTCAGTGCCCAATACCGATCACTACTCAACTTTACCGATGACCTGCTGGATCAGTCGAAAGCAGCAGTAGACCGATTTTATACGGTTCTACGGGAGTTGAAAGACGTTGAGGCCTTGCCAGTATCTGAGTTTTCGTCTCTGGCTGTGGTCAAAGCTCTGGCTGACGACATGAATACGCCAGAAGCCCTGGCCGCCATGCATCAGCTTGCCTCCGAGCTGTTTAAAAGTACCGATCCGGCAGAAAAGGCTAAACTGAAAGGGCAGTTCGTCACCTCAGGTCAATTACTGGGGCTTTTTAATCACGACCCGGAACAATGGTTCAAACAAGGCGATGCCGACAGTCTCAGCGAAGCAGTCATTGATACCAAAATTCAGGAACGCGCCGATGCCAAAAAAGCCCGTGATTTTGGCAAGGCTGATGAAATACGCAACTGGCTGCTGGAACGAGGGGTCGAAATCCAGGACACGCGTGAAGGCACGCGCTGGCAAAGAATCTGATTCAGATCGGAAAAACTGACTAAAGGTAGAACATTATGCGTTGGCTACTCACTGGACTGATTAAATTTTACCAATGGTTTATCAGCCCGGTGCTGGGGCCGCGCTGCCGTTTTTACCCAACCTGTTCCAATTACGCATTGGAAGCCATAAAAAAACACGGGGCATTGCGCGGTAGCTGGCTGGCCATAAAAAGGATTGGCAAATGTCATCCATGGCACCCAGGTGGTATCGATCTGGTACCTGAGCCTCATTGCCCACATAAGCACTCTCATAAGGATACTCATTGTGATTGATCCGCAACTATTAAAAGTACTGGTCTGTCCGGTCACCAAGGCACCGGTTACTCTCAGCGACGATAAAAAAGAACTGATTTGTAAAGCCAGCCGATTAGCCTACCCTATCCGTGACGATATTCCGGTCATGCTCGAAAGCGAAGCCCGGAAAATCGGTCAAGACGAATACGAAACATTGAAATGAAAGGTTTGTTATTGGTTGCCCATGGCAGCAGATTAGTGGAATCCAATAACGAAATCGAGGTGCTCAGAGATAAACTGCGCGCGGGAAACAGTGATTTCGACTGGTTGGATATCGCTTTCCTGGAACTGGCCTCCCCTCAGGTGGGTAGCCAAATAGACGCAGCAGTACAATCGGGGGTTACCGACCTGAAGGTTTTTCCATACTTCCTTGCTGCCGGCTATCACGTTCGAACCGACCTGCCTGAATTACTGGAACATGCCCGGGATAAATATCCAGACCTGTCTATCACCCTGGCACAACATCTCGGTGCCAGGGAGGAACTGGTATCACTGATTCTTAAACACTACGACTGAGACTCTGACGCCAATCCGGCCAATTCCGGAGTCGAGGCAAGGTGAAGTGTTGTGGTGGGAAACGCAATTTCCGCACCATGATTGTCAATGATCTGATGAATCTTCAGCAGCACATCCTGTTTGATACCATGATACTCAATCCAGTCAGTGGTTTTGGTAAACGTGTAAACAAAAAAATCGACTGATGACGCATTAAATGCATTGAAGTTGACAATCATAGTTTGCCTTGTATCGATGGCGTCATGTTGTTGCAGCATGGCTTGGACATCCTCAATAATACCGACCATCACACCCACGTCATCATAACGCACACCAATGGTTTCATAGATTCTGCGATTGGTCATACGTGAAGGGTTTTCCACGCTGATACTGGAAAACACGGAGTTCGGAACGTACAGCGGCCGCTTGTCAAATGTCCGAATGATGGTCAGCCTCCAACCAATATGCTCAACCGTGCCTTCAATTTCCTTGTCTGGTGATTTAATCCAGTCTCCAACCGCAAATGGACGGTCCAGAAAAATCATCAGACCTCCAAAAAAGTTAGCCAGCAGGTCTTTAGCAGCAAAACCCACAGCAATACCACCAATCCCACCAAATGCCAGCACCCCTGAAATCGAGAAGCCCAATGACTGCAGTATCACCAGTACGGCCGTGATGACCAAAGACACCCGAACCAGATTGCCCAGAGCCAGCGCCGTTGTTTTATCCATTGGCGACTTAACCATGCCAGGATCTGAAAAACCGGCTTCGATTTCTTTTGTAGCTGACACCAGGAACCATGTCACGAGCACAATAGTGGAAACTTTGCGCGCCGGATCAATAAACGAAAAAATTGGCTCCTGAGAAACCTGATAAACGATCTCACCAGCCCACAGCAGGCCAATGACCCATACCAGCATGCGGGCGGGTCTACGGGCAGACCGAATTAGCGCATCATCCCAGATAGTTCTGGTTTTGCCGGCCTTTTCCTCCAATCGATCCAGCACCCGTTTGGCAACATAGCTGGTAATCATAGTTGCCAGAATCACAATAAAGATCTGTAATATCCAGACCTGCTCTCCCAAAATCTGCTGAACTTCTTTCCACCATATTGCGAACTGCTCTGTCATTTGCTAAACCTTACTGCCTCTAAATAAAATCGTGTGGCCGTATACGGAACCCCACAAACCTTATACGAAATAACTCTTTTTGACCAAGTATCCTTGCCAGACACTCAAACCATCGATCAGGAACCCTGAATGCTCTACCTTGCTATAAAACATCTACATATGACAACCGCCATTTTGTCAGGTATCGGATTTTTGATTCGTGGGATACTGGTACAGATGGAACAACCTGTGATGCAAAACAGGTGGTTGCGAATACTCCCCCATATTAACGATACCATCCTGCTATTTTGTGCAATCTGGCTGGCATGGAAGTTACGGTTGGTACCCGGGCTGGACCTATGGTTAAGTTGCAAAATATTTTTGCTGATACTCTATGTGGTCTTCGGAGTATTTGCATTACGCAAAGGCAGAGGTCAAAAACAAAAGGCAGGATTTTTTGCCATGGCCTTGTGGTGTTATCTGTCCATTCTCGCCATCGCCATCAACCGGCCTTTGTTTTTAATATTCTAATAAATTGTTGATGTTTCACTTATGTTGAGAATACTGTGTTTGAATATCAACAACCAACTAAACGACTCAACTCAAGATTCCGCCGGAACGTCTTTTTCAATCTCGCGCGCCTGTGCGTGCTGACAGAGAAAAGTTTGATGCTTGGAATAGCAGATGAAAGCCTTAAGTATTGTAAAGGTACTTAGTCCGGCAACTCCGAATGCAAGTTCGGTGGAAACCCCAAAAGTCATTCCAGCGTAGCCAAACAGCGACAAACTCGACCAGCCCAGGCCCAAATACAAAACCCACCTACGCCAGCAGCTACCACCATCCAACGCATATATGATCATTGGCACAGCCAGAAAAACCAATACCGTCAAAGGATTACTTAAAAACAGTTCAAAATAAAATGGATGATTCATGTCTATATACAGCTTCTAAACACATGGACAAAGTTTACCGCCAGTTCAATTATGAAATAGCCAACAAGCGCAAAAAACAATCTTTTTTTACCTTTTAACTCTGATAACGGCGTCACATATTCAGCGTAATCCAGTGAAACTTTCGATAGACTTAACAAATCCTCAACTTTACATACTTTTTGAGCACAGTGACGTATTATTCCCTTACCCTTTGTTTCATTAA
Organism: Gynuella sp.; assembly: GCF_050297175.1. Classification (NCBI taxonomy): domain Bacteria; kingdom Pseudomonadati; phylum Pseudomonadota; class Gammaproteobacteria; order Oceanospirillales; family Saccharospirillaceae; genus Gynuella; species Gynuella sp. The sequence continues at coordinate 47,037 of NZ_JBNKSF010000009.1, forward strand.
AGATACCGTGACAGACTCGACAGAATGAGAGGACTCAACAAAGTTCCGTTTGCATATAAACTAAGCCTGACCATCAGTGGTATGGTATTAAGCATTTTATTTGTGGCATCAGGGCATATTGTCTCCCGCCAGCAGCAATTGATAGAACAACAGTTCACGGACGGCGCCAATACCACCATTCAGCAATTGGCATCCAATGCTGTCGAGTTGGTATTTACGGAAGACCAGTTGGCATTGAACAGCCTGGTTTCTTCAACCACTGGCCTGGAGCAGATTCTTGGAACCGCCATTTTAAATCGCGAGGGAATCACTATTGCCTCGGCGGGCATTACTCCCAATGACGGTTTCCTACCATTGGATGATCCATTTCTCCCCAACGGTTATGAATACCGGTGGCCAAACCTAACGGACAGTAATGCACTGGTCAGTTACGTTTATCCGGTGACGTTCAAAAGCATTGTCGGTGGTTATGCACTCATCACCATGTCCCGAGCACAATTGGAAAAAACCAAAAATGATGTGTATTGGTCACAGGTATCCACCGCGATTGTGCTGGCGGGACTCATTACCTTGGTAACGGTGTTAATCAGTCGTAAATTTGCAAAACCAATCGACGCTCTGGTTGAGGCCACTAAAGCCATCCAGGAAGGAAAATATGGCTATCGAATCCGCTCTCGTCATCGCGGTGAATTTCATCAGGTCGTTGATTCATTCAATAAAATGGCTGAGGGTATTGAACAGAAAATCCGGGTTGAATCAGCGTTCAATCGTTTTGTCTCCAGCCGGGTTGCAGAAAAATATATCCGCGACGCAGACTCTATTGAGCTTGGCGGCCAGATTGTCAATGCTTCAGTGCTGTTTGTAGATATCGTGGGCTATACGGCCTTATCGGAATCCATGCCCCCACAACAAATGGCCAAACTTCTTAACGAACTGTTTGAATTCTTTTCCTTTGCCGCCAACCAGACCGGCGGGATGGTGGATAAGTATATTGGCGATTGTGCCATGCTGGTGTTTGGTGCGCCGGAGAAAAACAAGAACCATCACCTCAGTGCAGTCTACTGCTCCCTGTTGATTCGTTCGATGATGCAGCAGTTCAACCGTCGACGCGAAAAACAGGGCCTGGATGCGGTCGAAGTCAGAGTTGGGATCAGCTCTGGGGAGATGCTGGCGGGAATTCTTGGGAGTTCTGACCGAGTACAGTACACTGTCATCGGTGACCCGGTAAATTTATCCAGCCGTCTCTGCGCACTCGCGCCGGTCGGTGGAATAATTGTAGACATTCAGTTTTTTCAATATGCCAACATTGACGACGATATCGAGTATCGCCCTTATCGCTCAGTTCTGGTAAAAGGCAAGAAACTGCCGGTTGAAACCATAGAAATTATTTCTATCAAAGGCCATTGGCAACGAAGTATCGACCTGACCTGTAAAAAACTCATTTCATGAAATATTCCGTTATTTTATTGCTGACCTGTTTTGTTCTTCAGGGATGCAGTCAACTCCATATTCAGCCTAGCACTCCCGAAGCCAGACTGGATAAACTGCTTGAGCAGGAAAAATATCACAATGCCCGCCTGTTACTCGCACATCAGAACGATAAGGCTCTGGTAAAACACTATACTTCTGCTCTGAATATGCTCGAACCAAAGAAAATCAACGAGATTATTCGCATATCGGACGAAGCTATAGAGGAACAACAGTGGTTCAGAGCCAAGCAGATTGTCGAGAATGGCATGCACTTGATTGGCCAAAAACAGGAACTGAAAAAACAACTGCAAAAAATCGTAGATCTTCGTAATCAGCATATTCGGACCCACCAAAACAGCCTTTTACTGAAACGGGCACATTTTCTGTTGCAACAGTATTCGGACATCGAGGCCATTGCCGAAGCACTGCCAAGAAACAGAGCCATGCAGATTGAGTACCGAAACCTCAAACAGGATATGAAGACATCAGCACGACAGCTCTATGAACTCGCGCAGACCACACTCGAACAGGGCGATGCAGGGAAAGCACTGAGGGTAGCCAATCTTTCTTACCAGCTACATGCTGACATTGATACCCGAGAACTACTGATCCAACTGGAAGAGGACCGTCGAAAGAATCGAAGCGAGCAGCAGACGCAAGCCTCCGAAGCACGATCCAAGCATGTGGATTCCCTGATAATGGCCTGTGACCAGGCGATGACCGATGGCAACCTGTTATCGGCCAAGACACTGCTGGAACAAATCAAACAAACTTCGCCAAATCCGTCCGATTGGCTATTGCGTCAGAAACGGTTGGACACCCGCATTGCCCAGCAAGTGCAAAATGCCTTGGATGAAGGGCAGGTACTCTATAGCGAAGGCTTTATACAGGAAGCCGTCGATTTATGGACCAAAACAGAAAAACTGGACCCTGATAACGAAACTCTGAAAGAATATATCTCACGTGCCAGACGGTTTCTGGAAAATATTGAGAAGCTGTCTGACCAAACTTCACCATCTGAATAAAAAGACAAATCAATACAACTCGCTATAATAGCCGACCGTTTCGTCAATCAGCCCCGGAAATAGACATGCTAGATGCCAACGCCCTCGCCGCTTTAAAACAATTAAAATCAGATATCCGCGAAAATAAACAGCTCTATACCGGCGTTGTCAAAGGATCCAGCAACCGTTTCAGCTTTGTGATTCGTGACACCGACCAAGTAGAGTTTTTTCTGCCACCGCAGGAAATGGACAAGGTTTTACCGGGGGATCATATCGAGTTCGAATTGGCCAAAGGAGAAAAAGACCGGGAATTTGCAGTTGTCACCAAGTTGAAACACAGCTCAATGGACCTGTTTGTAGGTCGCTACGAGGTCAAGGGTCAGGCTCATCTGGTTCAGCCGGATGACCTGATGATCAACAAAGCGTTTTTCATTCCCCCGAAAGACCGGAAAGGCAACAACCAGGATTTTGTGGCATGCAAAGTTACCCGCCACCCGTATCCCGATGGAAAAGCCCAGGCCAAAATTCTCAAAGTCATCGGTAACAAAGGCTCTGCCTTCATTGAACACGAATTTGTCAAAGCCAGATTCGGACTCAGCAGTGAGTTCTCTCTGGCAATCAGTCAGCAAACCGACGAGCTTGACGCCAACCTGATCGCCAGGATTAAAGACCAGAGGGTCGACGAAACCGCAACACCTTTTGTCACGATAGACAGTGCTGAAACCCGGGATATGGATGATGCCGTCTGGGCAAGCAGCAATGAAGATGGTTTCGAACTAAAAGTCGCGATTGCAGACCCAACACCATGGTTCAAGGAAGACTCTGACATTGACCGTGAAGCATTCATTCGTGCCATTTCGACCTATCTACCAGGTCAGACGATCACCATGTTGCCCACCAAGCTGTCACACAACCTCTGCTCTCTGGTACCCGGTTATGACAGACTGTCCCTGGTCGCAACGATTAAACTGGATCACGACGGCCATGTTTTGGGTTATCAGTTCAGTTCCGCAGTCACCCACTCTCACGCCAAACTGAACTATCAGGAAGTGACCGATTTTCTGGAACAGGATAAAAACCTCGGCCAACCGGAAAATATCTGTCAATCGCTGAAAACACTGGCCATGGTTCATCAAAAACTGAATCAACAGCGTACCCAACAGGCACTGGTCATGGAGGATCGACCGGATTATCGCTTCAATCTGGATGATAATGGCAAACTGCTGAGTATTTCCCGCGAAGACCGTATTCTGGCGCAAAGTATCATTGAGGAGTGCATGCTACTGGTCAATCGCCTGGCAGCCGACTACCTGAACCAGCATAACGCCGGGCTGTTTATCAATCAGGAAGGTATCCGCAAGGAAAAACGTGAGGAATTCAAACAGCTGATCCAGAAGCACTGTACGGATGTTACAGAAGTTGATGTGGACACACTCCAGGGGTTTATTCAACTGGCCAAAACCCTGTCGTCACAACATCCCTATATACGCGAAATATCCACTCGCTTGTATGGCCGCTCGGAAATCAGCCATAGCTGTAACGGTCATTTCGCCCAGGGCTTCAACAGCTATACCACGATTACCTCACCTATACGGAAATACGTCGATTTGTTTAACCATCGACGGATACAGGAAATCCTGTCGGGTCACCCCTGCAAAGCCATGCCGGCGGAGAAGCTGGACTCACTCAAACAGTCTCTACTGAACAGCCGTGGGGCCGGTCAACAGGTCGAAGCCTGGCTGGTTTGCTCATATATGGAGAACTTTGAAGGTATCGAGTTTGACGCTGAAGTGAACTATATCAACGGCATCGGCCTGGGTGTACGACTGACCCACAATGGTGTGGATGGTTTCGTCGATTTCCGTAACCAGAAAATTAAATCTGACTTCAATGCGGAGCTGATGAGCCATACCGTTGGTGGCGTGGAGATCAGACTGGGTCAAGCCGTACGTGTTGAGCTGGATGGCATCAATAACGAACGTAAGCAGGTACAGTTTAAATGCCTTGATCTGCCGAATGCATGATGGGCACGCCGTCTAAACATTGATTGCCCCTTTTCCTGGCGGGTTACAGAAACATCATTAGTAACATGACGTTTTCTATAACCCGCCGTCAAAGCCAACTCCATGGCCATTTCGAAACCTCCGACTATTCATCCTAAAAGAGGTTCTCAAGCCCCTCCGTTTTTTTAGATTGATAGCCGCGGTGCGCGCGGTAACCATTATGCCTTTGATATCCACATCCCTCAGTCTATTCACAAACTATGGGGATAATTGGTGACGATTCTGGCAAAGTGTCATAATCCATTCGAAGCACACATATTCTGATCGTATATATGAGAAACAAAATAATACACCTGCTGAACAAGCCTATTACGATCAAATGGATGATGAATCTTTATCGCCCACTGCGTGCAGCGGGCATCCGTGTCAACTATATCGCCAACGACTACCGGCAAATTGATGTCAGTCTGAAGTTGAAACTGAGCAATAAAAATATTCACGGTGTTCATTTTGGTGGGAGTTTATTCGCCATGACCGATCCGTTTTTTGTCATGATGATCAGCTATCATCTGGGAACTGATTACATTGTGTGGGACAAAGCTGCAGATATTCAGTTCATCAAACCCGGTAGAGGAACTGTCCGGGCTTCTTTTAAACTGAGTTCTGAACAAATCGAGGATTTATTCAGACATACCTCGGAAGGGCAGAGATATATGCCTCAGTATACTGTTCATATTGTGGACGAACATAATGATGTGGTTGCCCATGTACGAAAAACGATCTATGTCCGGAAAAAGTGCATTAAAGCCTTATAGCTACATAGATATCGCCCACTGACCGCAAAAAACAAATTGGTAATACTTAACTTTGTAAACGTGGCAGATCAGGGATCTTCCCCAACAGCCATGACCCTAACCGGAGGAAACAGAAGCATGGATAAATATCTGATCAAAAAAGCCGAAATTGATGCGATGCCCGGCCTTGATAAAACCCACTTTCTGAATCCGGGCGCCAGGCGGATCAACAAATCACTGGGTGATCTGACCGGACTGACCGGTATCGGCTTTCATATTATCGAACTGCCACCCAATAGCGAATCGACTGAATATCATGTTCACTATTTTGAGGATGAGTGTGTATACATACTGTCCGGACAGGGCAAGGTCATCATCGACGATCAGGAGTATGACATCAGCGAGGGAGATTTCATCGGCTACCGGGCAGGTGGTTTACCACACACCATGATCAACTCTGGCCAGGATATCCTGCGCTGCATTGTGGCCGGCCAACGTGTGGCCCATGATATGGCTGACTATCCGAAACAAAACAAGCGTATCTATCGTAATATCGGTCATGCTGCAGACTTAGTCGACCTGAGCCAGGTAGCTCACCCTACCATCGGTCAAAAGAAATGATGATAAGAGCCCAATGACTTCTCCAAACAGGTACACAACGGACCTTATAACAATATGGCATCCTGCTCTGGTATAACAGGTGAAGTATTGAATGTTCTGATTGAGACAATGCGTCGCTGTTAGTCAGCAGTCACCCACCAACAGTTACACAAATAAGGCCCGGAAAGATTATCCGGGCCGGAATGAATGTTATATGGCCAACAACCAACCAGCGGTTAACACACTGAGAACCGTGGCACCGCCATAGAAAATCAGCAGCATCAAACCGTTGGGGCCATGTACATGAATATCATGCAGACCATGGTGGATCCTGTGCACCGTGTGATAAAGCTGCAAGGCAATCACGACCAGCAGAAACAACTTGCCAATCCAGTTTTGCGCCATCGCCAGAGCCCCTTGATAGACTGCGTGTGGATCACTGAATACAAACGGCATCAGCAGTCCGGTGATGACGATGACAGCCGGCATAAACAATGCGATGACCATACCGCCGGCACCAAACAAAGACCATGCAATCGGTTCGTGGGAACGGGTATATTGCTTCATAGTGATCTCCTTAAAATAACATGCCGGCAAAAATGAACAGAACCACCGTGCAGACAGCAAACGCCACCCAGTGCAGTGCTTTCAGCGTTGATCCGGGAACCTGTTTGTCACCCAGACGAATTACCATCACTTTTGGCACCATGTCAAAGAAGGTATAGGCATGCAACATAGCCGCAGCAAATGCAATCAGGTGAAACAGCACCATAACCGGTGATTTCATTGCCATCACCCAGGAAATGAAAGCCTCCTCTCCTTTGGTCAGAGCAAACACTCCAGCCATTAACAGGATGGAATAGAGAAACAACGGTATCGCGGTCGCCTCACGCAACATATAAAAGCGGTAAAACGGGTTTTTGACCCACCAGTTGGAAGGCTGTTTTTGGATGTAAGGTTTACGGTTCATTTTTTACCTCCTGCCAAACCAACCAGATTCAGACCGTAATCGATATCTGAAACCAGTTTACCCTGGTTAATCGCTGCTGCCGGATCAACGCTTTTTGGACAAACCTCTGAGCAGTATCCAACAAACGTACAGCTCCAAACGCCCTCTTCCGCATTCAGGAACTCCATGCGGTCGGCCTTGCCTTCATCACGGGAATCCTGGTTATAACGGAAAGCTAACGCCAGGGCAGCCGGGCCGAGAAATTCAGGATTGCGCCCAAACTGCGGACAGGCGGCATAACAGAGCCCACAGTTAATACACTGACTGAACTGCTTATAACGAGCCAGCTCTGCAGGAGTCTGCAGATATTCGCCCTCGTCAGTGGACTTTTCCTTTTCGCGAATAATATAAGGCTTAATGGTTTCCAGTTTCTCAACAAAGTTACCGATATCAGCCACCAGATCGCGTTCGATCGGAAAATTAGCCAGCGGTGCAATATGCACTTCCGGCTCATCAAAATAGTCACGCAAAAAGGTTTTGCACCCTAATTTGGGAACACCATTAATCATAAAACCGCAGCTGCCACAGATCGCCATCCGGCAGGACCAACGGTAACTCAGGCTGGGCTCAAGATTGTCCTTGATGTAACCCAGAGCTTCCAGCACGGATGTATCCTGGGTGGCAGGAACCTCAAAGGTCTGAAACCAAGGCTCATTATCCTGTTCAGGTCTGTAACGGGTGACACGAATTTTCATCATTTTATTCATTATTTGTCCCCCTCTTTGTGTTCAGACGCTGCCCCATATACACGTTCAGCCGGTTTGGATTTAGTGATCACCACCTCCTGATATTCCAGTTTAGGTGCTGCATCCTCAGACCGATAAGCCAGAGTATGTTTCAGGAACTTATCATCATCACGTTTTTCGAAACCATCGAGACGCTGATGACTGCCACGGGACTCTTTGCGGGCTCTGGCAGAATGCGCCATTGCTTCACCCACATCCAGCAGGAAACCCAGCTCAATGGCATACAACCATTCGGTGTTGAAAGCCAGACTGCCATCTTTCATACCGATATTTTTATAGCGGTCTTTCAGCTCAACCAATTTGTCACAGGTTTGTTGGATTAAATCATCTGAACGGTAGATACCCACACCGTCTTCCATAGTATCGGCCAGCTCTTTACGGATGTCAGCCATGCTTTCAGTCCCTTTGGCTGTCCGTAATTCATTCCAGCGGGCTTCGTTGGCTTTAATCTGCTCCTGCAAGGCGCTGATATCGACCAGATCAGCCTGGCTGGCAAGGTCCGCAGCGTGATCACCTGCCACTTTACCGAAGACACCGAGTTCAGCCAGGGAGTTGGAACCCAGACGGTTTGCACCATGCAGGCCTACGCTGGCACACTCACCAACGGCAAACAGCCCTTTGATGGGTGTCTCGGTATTAATATCTGTCTGTATTCCACCCATGGTGTAGTGCACCGTTGGACGTACAGGAATGGGTGCAGTCACTGGATCTACACCAACATAGGCTTTTGCCAGTTCGCGAATAAAAGGTAAACGCTCATTGATTTTCTGCTCACCCAGATGGGTCAGATCAAGATTAACGGCTGTTCCGCGTGAGGTTTCGATGACCCGGCCTTTTTTCTCTTCATGCCAGAATGCCTGACTAAGGCGGTCACGTGGACCCAGTTCCATATATTTGTTTTTCGGCTGGCCAACCGGAGTTTCCGGGCCCAGGTTATAATCCTGCAGATAGCGATAGCCGTCTTTGTTCGTCAGAATACCACCTTCACCTCGACAACCTTCCGTCATCAGGATACCGGTACCGGGAAGACCGGTCGGGTGGTACTGAACAAATTCCATGTCGCGCAACGGTACACCCTGACGATACGCCAGAGACATGCCATCACCCGTAACAATGCCACCATTGGTATTAAACCGATAGACCCGCCCGGCACCACCAGTAGCAATAATGACCGCCTTCGCCTGGAAAGTGGTAAATGTACCATTCTTAATATCGATAGCCTGCAAACCAACAGCACGGCCGTCTTTCACCAGCAGATCAGTACAAAAATATTCGTCATAGCGTTTAATCTGAGGAAATTTAATTGATGTCTGAAATAACGTGTGAAGAATATGGAAGCCGGTTTTATCAGCAGCAAACCATGTACGTTCTATTTTCATACCACCGAACGCACGGACATTTACCCGACCATCAGGTTTCCGACTCCAGGGGCATCCCCAGTGCTCCAAGCGTAAATTCTCTTCCTTGGCATGACTGACAAAATAGTCCACAACGTCCTGATCACACAACCAATCACCACCTGAAACCGTATCGGCAAAGTGATAATCCAGTGAGTCATGATCCTGTACTACAGCAGCACAACCCCCTTCCGCTGCACAGGTATGACTGCGCATAGGATAAACCTTCGACACCAGAGCAATGGTTAACGAAGGATTTTTTTCAGCAGCGGCGATCGCTGCCCTTAAACCTCCACCGCCGGCTCCGACAATTACAATATCTGCTTGGATTGTTTCCATTGGAAATCTCCATGATGAGTAGAACTGAATGCATTGTGTATAAGTGGCTAAATAACAGCTTTGATATGAATCATCTTATACAAAAGTAGCATGCCTCGTAAGGGAGAATGATTGATCTTTGTGGTCCATCCTCCTATGGTTTGATTCAATATTGGATTCTGCCCCGAGTTCTATGAATGCATTACTGATTTCCATTAAGGACAGTCTCCGCGATCTCACTCCTATTGTTGTCGTGGTTGTTTTTTTTCAGGTGGTAGTCCTGCAACAGCCTTTTCCCGAAGTTCTGGATATTCTCGTCGGTGCGATCATGGTCGTATTGGGTCTGGCACTTTTTATTCAGGGGCTGGAACTGGGACTATTTCCAATCGGCGAATCCCTCGCCAATGCTTTTGCCTACCGGGGTTCTCTGGTGGCGTTATTGACCTTTAGCTTTGGCCTTGGCTTTGCTACCACGATTGCCGAACCGGCATTGATTGCAGTCGCTGATGAGGCCGCCCAGGTAGCCAGTGCCGGCGGCATGATCGCCAGCAATGAAGCCGCCATGCATAGCTACGCCAACGGGTTACGTTACACCGTTGCTCTCAGCGTAGGTATAGCACTAATTATCGGGGTACTGCGTATTTTAAGAGGCTGGCCAATTCATTATCTGATCATCGGTGGTTATCTGCTGGTGGTCATAACCACTTTTTTCGCCCCCAAAGAGATTATCGGTATCGCTTATGACAGTGGTGGAGTAACAACCTCAACGGTTACTGTTCCACTGGTGACGGCTCTGGGGATCGGTCTGGCCTCTTCAATTAAAGGTCGTAATCCTATGATTGACGGTTTTGGCCTGATTGCATTCGCTTCGTTGACACCCATGATTTTCGTCATGCTATATGGAACGTTTTTGAGCTTATGAATCTACTGAGCGACATGCTGACAACACTATTGGGCACAGGACGTGATTTATTACCGATAATAATTCTTATTTTTGTTTTTCAGATTTTAATCCTCCGCAAACCCATTGCCAATCTACCGCAGGTGGTATTTGGGTTCATTCTTGTCTTGCTGGGACTGACTCTGTTTTTGACTGGACTCGAAAAAGCCCTGTTTCCCATCGGTCGCCTGATGGCTCGCCAGTTAACTGACATCAACTTCGTCAATCCTGCAGGCGAGATATTTCATTGGTCACAGTACAGCTGGGTATTTGTTTTTGCATTCGCAATAGGTGCCACCACAACCATCGCCGAACCTTCACTCATTGCTGTCGCCATCAAAGCTCACGAAGTATCCGGTGGTAGCATCCACGTCTGGGGGTTGCGCATTGCTGTTGCACTAGGGGTGGCGATTGGTATCAGCCTTGGCAGCTGGCGTATTGTCACTGGTTACCCTATTTACTGGTTCATTATTGTCGGTTATATCATCGTCGTCATTCAGACCGTATTTGCCCCCAAAGCCATTATTCCATTGGCATATGATTCCGGTGGCGTCACCACCTCCACCGTAACGGTACCTCTGGTTACTGCTCTCGGATTGGGACTGGCAGAAACCATTCCAAACAGAGATCCATTAATTGATGGCTTTGGATTAATTGCCTTTGCCAGCCTGTTCCCCATTATGAGCGTTATGGGATACGCCCAACTGGCACACTGGCGAATACAGCGGCAAATGGCACGGAGAGCACAAACGGAGCATAATCTCAGCACTCAAACGGCTGAATATTCAAACACACAAAAGAGGGAAACCTCATGAAATTCAAGTTGATCCTCGCATTTGTTGATGATGTGAAAACCGAGGCAGTCATGAAGGCCGCCAGAGAATGTGGTGCAACCGGTGCCACTGTCATTACCAGTGCCCGAGGTGAAGGCCTTAATGAGAAAAAAACCTTTTTTGGCCTGGCTCTGGAGATTCACCGGGATGTACTTTTGTTTCTGGTGGAAGAACACTGTTGTCGACGCATTCTGGAAAGAATTGCAGAAGTGGCTGAGTTTGACGAAAAACCCGGAACCGGTATCGCCATACAGCTGGATGTGGAGGATGCCATCGGCGTGGCCCATCAGATCAAAAAACTCACTCCACTTGTTGAAGAGGATTTATGATGCAAACATTTATTACCTGCCGCGATGTCATGAATCAGCGATATGAAATTGTTGACGGTCTGACGACCGTGGCTGATGCACTTAAGATTATGGTTGAAAAGAACTATCGCAAAGTGATCATAAACCGGCGCGATCACAGCGATGAATTTGGCATGGTGGAACTCAGTGATATTGCCAGAAAAGTGATCGGTCAGAACAAATCACTCGAACGGGTAAACGTGTATGAAATCATGTCCAAACCTGTCATTTCAGTACGCCCGGAAATGAATATCAAATACTGCTCCCGACTGTTTGATACTTACAATTTACGTTCAGCGCCGGTAATTGAGAATGAGGAGCTTATTGGCGTGGTTAGTTATGACGATATCGTTATGAACTGGATCAAGCTGTTGTAACGGATGAAAATCATCGTTTTGATAGGTGAACTCTGGTAAACCAGGGCGGTAACTAACTCCGCCCTGAGCCTGATCCCCTTAGCGGATCACGACACGAGCATTTGTATTTTGAATCGGACGATTATTCGGATGTTTCAGAACACCCGCGAATTTAGCCACCTGATCAGCAGATACTTCCTGCACATCTTTCAACACTAACCAGACCACTCCTTCAGAACAAGGTGGTGTAGTCAGCGAGCCGTTATAACGATAATAAGCCAATTTTTTAGGTAATAGTGAAGCAGCATCGATAGCATGCTTTTCTTCAACCTTGTCACCTTTATGTTTGGGCATGTCGTTCCAAACAGCATTCAGTGCCTGGTTTTCTTTACCCACTTTGAACATCACCGCCAAAACCGCCAGATTGCCGTCTTTATCTGCATGTACAAAATGCGCTTCCAGATCATAAGGCTGGCCGTTTATGTGATTTTCACTCGGGGTATGAAAATGAAACTGTTTTAATTCGTAAGCATGGCCATCTACAGTCAGCGTACTTCCGGGCTGATAATTTACCTGAACCGTATGACCATTATTGATAATCTCCTTACCAGCAGCACTATAGTTAACATCCAGGCGTGGCAGTTTTCCTTTTACCAGATTAGTGATGTTGATCGGGGACTGGTTTTTACCAGACTTACACATCACAAAATCAGGACTAAGATTGCCCCAATATTCCGGCCCTTCAACTCCCTCATAACTCCAGTCAGAAGCCAGAACGCCCATTGACGCAACTCCAAAAGCTATTCCTGCAACAATACCTGCAATCGATTTTTTCACTGTTATCTCCAAGATGACGTTAATGAAATCAAAATCCATGTTCGGACAATAGGATGAGTGAGCCAATACAACCCACTACAACGGTCACTAAGAGTAAGATCAGACTCATCAATAAAACAGACATTAACTGTAAAGTAATTGTGGTTGATAAATAAATAAAACTCAAACTTGAGGATATCTGTGAAACGGAACGGATTTTTGTTATCAAGATTATTATCTTGATAACAGATAATGCGATTTTATCGGCAAACCAACACAGATATATCAAAGACTACAATGTCTGTTCTATAAGTAGAACATGACCCAAAAACCTCAGAAATCTGAGTATTGAGATAAGAACTTTACCCAAACATTGACAGTGATAGCCTGAAGAGCCATCAGAGCAAGCCAGATCATAAATAAGACTGAACGGTATCCAAATGTTTTGCCACCCACTCAGGGTTGATTGGCCCCCAGTCAACAATCCGATAATAACCAGAGTTATTTCTCGGACCATCCTGTACGAACTCCAGCACGATGCCAAGATCAGAAAAATCGGCCAGCGAATCCTGAATAGTGCGACGGGGCATCTGGGTCAAATGATGCAGAGACAACAGATTGTGATGTTGCCCTGCTATCATATGCGCCAGATAAAGTTTGCGAAAGAAAGCAGTCTGCTGACGGCGGGAAGTCATTGATCTGATTCTTCCTCAAGATTAATCTCATGCTTATGCAGATCAACCTTGGCCTTCAAATAAGAGGCATTGTGCTCGTTCACGTAAACTCCAGTGGGTACACATTCGACCACATCAATATTACGTTCGATCAATTGTCGGGCTTTGTCCGGATTATTACTCAGTAACCGCAGCCGGGTGATATTCAAAGCCCGCAACATTTCCACCGCTGGTCCAAAATCACGCAAATCATGGTCAAAACCCAGCATCTCATTGGCAGCGTAGGTATCAATACCCTGATCCTGCAATCGATAAGCTTCCAATTTATTGTACAGACCAATCCCCCGCCCTTCCTGACGGAGATAGAGTAATACTCCCCCCTGCGCAGCCATCAATTCCTGTGCTTCTTTAAGCTGTTGGCCACAATCGCAGCGGCGGGAACCAAACACATCACCGGTCAGACATTCGGAATGCAGACGAACCAGCGGCGCGTCCTGCTGTTCAGGCTGTCCAAAGATGATGGCGATATGTTCTTTTTGGTCGGATAAACCGTTGAAACTGATAAAGCGGGCCGGAATGGCAATATCCTGTAACGGAATAACAACTTCCGCACGTTGGCTGACGTTCATTTACTTCCCCGAAAAACAAAAAAACTGCTGCTGTTGACAATCACCAAGGCCCGGCAGAAAGGCCTCTTGACCATGTATACTGCAACCTGCAGCTTCTTAATGGTAGCGGAGAGGCCAAAATAAAAGCCGTCTCCACAACTTTTTACCCTAAATACGATAAGGCGGATCAGCGTACAGCGGATTCTGGTATGCTGGCCGCAGTATAGCCCAATGACATTCATATGAATTTTCTCGCTCACCTGTATCTCGCCGATCCGGATCCAAAAAGCTGGATTGGTAACCTGCTTCCGGACTTGTGCAAGCCCTGGCAATGGCAACATCTATCGACAGAATATCAGCATGGCGCACTACGTCACCAGCAGGTGGATCGTCTGACCGACAAACATCCACTGTTCATTGCGCTGAAACAGACTGTTTCATCTGAACGCCGCCGGTTTGCCGGTATCATACTTGATGTTTGTCTCGATCATTACCTTGCCCGCCACTGGCGTGATCACCATCCACAATCGCTAAACGTATTTGTACAGACACTGGAACCACACTTTCTGAATCCTCCCAGACAACTACCGGAAGCAGCCAGAACCGTTCTACAACGCATGATGCAGCAACAATGGCTATTGTCATATAGTCACCTGGACGGCATCGCCCAGGCATTTAACGGTCTTTCCCGACGGATGCGCTTTAGCAGGTGCCGAACAGGAACTGGTTCGTCAGCATGATCTGTGGCTACCATCATTTAAGACCATACTGATGGATGTCGAGACCCAGCTCGCGGAGTTTTAAACACTCAGACAACTCTGACAAGTACAAAAAATGCGCGATGATCCCGCCAAGCATGACCCAAATGGGAAATAGTCATCTCATTACTCAGTTTTTAAGATGTAGAGAACCAAACCAAGCGCAAACAAACCCGCTGTGAAAAACTTCTGACTTAGGTGGATGCCCTCTTGCCCTGGACAGAGCTGCAAAACCAATTCTCCGATACTATTCCACGTCTCCCAGAGAGCCGAACCCCATCCATTGTTACGGATTAGTGTATGCGACTGTTTCACCATCTCAGTGGCCCTGGCATGGAAAACAATCTTCATTAAATCGCCTCCATGAGGCTTGCGCGTTATGACCAACCCTGTGTAGATAGAAAGGATATTGGCTCACATCATCAACTCTACCTTTAGCCGTGAGTGAACGACTAAAAAATGCCCATGATGGACTCACTTACTCACCCTAAACTCAAGCATTAAGCTCTATGTAAGGAAAGCGATAACTTTAAATCTAAAGTGATCTCTTTAGATGATCTTCCTGCTTTGTCAGAAGTAATGCTGACTCACGAGCAGATTAGATTCAGTACCAGCTTCTCTTCGATTTCAGAATGAGAAGGCTATATTGAAATGCTTTCCAAACAATGGCAAACATTTGGTGTTGGAGTGCTATCGAAAAGTGTTCGTGCGAGATCATAGGCGGGGCCGTATTGTCATTGATGAGAATGATCCTGGATGGGGGCCTGAGTTAATTGACTATATCTCCCCTACACAAGTCGGCAAGGGTTACGCAAGTGAGGTGGCTAAATTTGCCTGTCACTTTGCATTCAATTCGGCTAAGTTGGAAAGTATCTGTGCGTTCGCTCATCCAGAAAATATTGCCTCAAACAGGATACTGAAGAAAGTTGGTTTTCAGAAAATCAATTAATCGAGCTCGATGAACAAGCATTATTACGAGCTGGCACTTAACAACAGCGACTGCATTAGGTCTTCCTAGAAACACCTCAAATACAGAGGAAAATCGCGAGGCATATTTCTGCTCAATGCGTAATAACTCGATTCAATAGAACGCTAACAAAATAGTTGGCTGAAACATTATTGACCATCATAAGACAACATAACAAAGATAAAGGGGCCTCTGAAAAATAGGAATAGTTTTGATGCAGGCGAGGAAGCACCACTCGCAACACCACAATTTACTGGCATCAATGAGGATGTGAGACTGGGGCTGACAACGTCATGTGCGAAAACAGGCCATTTTTCAGAGGTTCCTAAGAATACTAAACCCAAAAGATTCACTCTCTTATCGAAGCATAAGATTGGAATCTCTAAAGCAATATCCAAAGTTTTTTGGCTCCGATTATGAGCAACAGTCAAAACTTGAAAAACTGTCCTTTGTCGGCTGAAAAACTTTGCAATCATTTGTAGATGTAGCTTTCAATCAGCCAATAGCCCCTTATCTTGCCCAATCATTTGGAATTCTGCTTTCCATTCTTTCAATATTTTTTGTTCATCACGACTTAACTTCAGATAACTGTCGTCCTTCTCAAAATCAGCTAAGTAGTTAGCAAACTTTTCTGCATTCATGCCAACCATATGAATAAAGTCATAGGATTGAGTTCCATAAAACTCCATGTTCACTAAAAGTATCCGAAAATAGTCAAACTGTGCATCAAGGGGTAATCCATTTATCTGCTTGTACTGAGCCAACATTGTATTTTCCCAGTATTCTCCCGTCACAAACCTGCTTCGCATTTCGGACAATAGCACCACCCTTAAAGCTTTTTTAACTTCGCCGTACTGGGTCAAAAGCTTTGACTCAACTATTATGAAATAAGCAAATAACGATGCCAGAGAGAAAGTAATTACAGCTGCCAGTAAGGTTTTCAATAGTTTCATTAGTGATTACCAGGCAATCAGCGTACCATAATTATTTGTAGTTCCTGTGTCATTCCAACAGTGAGGTCTTTTCCTAACGTCTAACGGTGTTGTATAGGTACTGTCGATCATCCTGCGTAACTGTTCCCAGTATTCAGCAGCATCACCTCGGACATTTATTGTACACTGCAATGACCAACATTTCCCTTATGCAACCTAACTACACTTCTATTGTCGTCCATCACCAAAAAGTAATCCTTAATTCTATCATCGGATTTAAAAAGGCCATACCAATCTTCATGACCGTGTTGAGGGGTTGGATTATCAACAATGTAATATGTACTTGGAGAATTGGGAATTTCTGGGAAATTTCCTGGTGACGTTGTAGTACCATCAGCATTTGTGTGACCTCCTGTAAATGCCGAGCCAGAGATTGTTTGACCAGTAGAAAGATCTGTAACAGTTAATGTTTAGGTGCTTGTATTTAAGGATGCAAGTACTCTTAGCCCTGCGGAGTCTGTATAGCCCAGGGGTTCTGAAGCGCATATCCATAAGTATTCAATCCACCTGCTAAACCTATCGGATCACTCTGCACATACCGCCTAATACTCGGGTCGCAGGTTATGTTCCAGGTATCACTATAGCCAGTCTCTAGGTCGCGCATTTGCCCAGGGAAGCCTTTCAACTGGGTAATCCCATCGCTGATCTCTTCACTCACTTCCCCGAACGGCGTGGTCTGCACCTCCCACACTTTGTTTTGTTGTGGGTCGGTCAGGATCCTCGGCGTCCCCAGCGCATCATTGTGCACGTAACACAAACGATTGCCACTGACTCTCATCGCAATCGCTTGCTCTCCCAGGTACAGGTATTGTCCCGTTTTCGTCGGTCTCGGCGATCAGGTGACCGGTTAAATAATAGTGGCACAACACGGTGCCGAGTACGGTACCGGTGCTGTCTTTCAGGATTTTGCGTATACGCTGACCCTGTGGGTTATAGGTGTCGTCGGCCTGTTCACTGGTTCCGCGGTTATCGACGTGCTGGAGGCGCTGATTGAGGGCACTCCCACAACTGTGAACCCACTACCCAGACAATCGATTCAAGACGCGAGCAACTGGAGCGGATCAGTCGTAAGCGCCAAACCAACCACACCCTAGGCAAGGTTCACGTGCCAAGGTAATAATCGCTCGATATCCGCAACATTCTTAGCATTGGGCAGCTCTTTAAAAATCAGCTTGAGATATTCGTAAGCATTCAGCTCATTTGCCTT
>NZ_JBNKSF010000010.1:0-5701 GCF_050297175.1 Gynuella sp.
TTTTTTACCATGAACACGGTCCTGGTTGTAGTGCAGCCCATACAACACTTCAAGATCAATCGGATCGGCAAAGGCTTCCATTTGTTCAACGGAAAAGGGAGGTTCCGGTAACGGTTTGGCCTGGCACGCCGTAGCGGCCAGCGCCAGCAGCAGAGTACAGAGTTGGCTGGGGTGTATCACGGTGTGTTCTCCTGTTGCGATTCGTCAGCATCTGGTGACTGTGGTTTTGGATAGCGACTGCTGGTTTTTGGAATCAGTGCGCTACGGCTTTCCCAAAGTTTGAGCATTTTGTGAAAATGCGAGTTTGCAACATAACGCCCCGTCTCTCTACCGGCATCCATCTGGATCTCCAATAACTCAAAAGGTGCATTTTCCGTGGCTTCTGCCAGTTGTAATCGCATGTAAGTGCGTGGAAATTTGCCGCCATTGACCAGAGGCTGCCAGATCAATCGTGCGAACGGGCTGTCAGGTGCGGTGTTGGCCCGGTTGTAACAGGCGAGCAGCAGGCGCTTGAGTGCCGGTTTGAGGGTGTTGTCTTTTAGATCGTCCCAGTCAAGATCTGCCGGGAGCGTCGTACGATTGTTCGTATAGTCTTTCCAATCCACTTGAGGAATATTCCGGTCGTAACAATACAGCCACAGGCACTCTTCCTTGTTCAGATCAATATAGATGAGTTTTTTATCCATCTGCTCCGGTGTGACCGGCAGTTGGTGCATCATCAATGCCGGCAGACCACACCAGGACAGTTCATTCCAGGCGACATCACCGCTGTCCTGTTCTATCTTTTTAGGGTGTGGCAGGTTTAATATTGAGGCAGCAGCCCGGGCGCTGGCGGTTTGGCTGTTAACGTATGCAATACTCACGTACCTGAATACGTCTACCGCAGTATTGCTGCGTTGGTCCTCAATCTGTTTGATCAGGCCTGCCAGTTTGGGTGAGGCACCGAGAGATTCTTGGCGGTACTCCTGAGCATGGGTGCTGTCGGTAAAGCCTTCCCACTGGTCGTCAAACACGACATAGGTATTGGAATACCATTGAGCCCGCCCCCAATGTTTCCAGTAAAACTGCCAGGCTTCGATGGCCAGGGACAATACGACGCCGCCAATAAACAATGCGTTCCCCAGTCCAGGGATGGCATTCAAACCGATCAATGGTGCCGCAAAGCCAAGTACCGTGGCACCATTGGCCACCATTCTGGTGACATTCAGCATAATGTCGCCTTCGTCGCCCAAAGCGGCACTGTGACTGACATCGGCGATGTTTTTAATGAGGGCGATGCAACTGCTGGCCACGCATAGACGATTGGCCCAGACCGCTGCCAATCCGGCGGTCGTGGCGAGTTTTCCAGCAGTGGCTCCGGTCAGCCAGCGGCTCAGACGATACCCCTGTCGGCCAAATGCAATACCAGAAGCCATCTGTACACCTACACCGATCTCCCGGCTCAGAAACCGGGCCATGGCACCCTCTGTCGCGCCTAATTTTTGTGACCAGAACCGTAACATACTGGGCACCGTCAGCAATCCCGAGGCGCGAGCCAGCTGAGTTTCGGCACTGGTGGCCAGTTTATAGGCAGCGCTGCGGAAGGCTTCTGGTGAAGGATCGTCCCAGTCCTTTTCGTTCATCTGCTGCATAAACGTAACGATGCCGATCACGCTGTCAATAAAGAACGCAGCGGTTTTCAGGTAGCCCTCAAACCGCACCAGTCGTGATGATGGATCACCCCAGGTGTTGCCCCCGTATACCCGTTCGGACAGTTGTTCCGCGCTCATCAGCCGCCGGAATTGCACGGGATTGCTGCCTGCCAGGGTTCGGTAAATAAACCGGCCCATACGGTTCAGTTCTGCGCGTCTGGAAGTCTGTACCAGGGTCTGGCTGGAAATCCGCAGCATGGTAAACATGTGCAGGCTGTACAGCCGGATACTGAGTTGAGTTTGTACTTTGACGTTGAGGCTGTAACGGACTTTGACCAATTGCCCGGCCAGATCGATGATCGCCTCTGCCAGTGCCGGAGTGCCAGGCCCACGCAGGAAGGTGGATTTAAAGGTCTGGTAACCCAGGCCCGCAGTTTTGGCGAGCAGGTTTTCAGAGGGTGAGTCGAATTCGGTACTGATAGCGGCTGTTGAAGCGGCGACTAAAAAATCACTGTTTTCCCGATCCCTATTTTCATTCCAGATTTCCTGGACCAGGGTTGTTAGCCACTCCTGGTTTACCGCAAAACTCAGCGCCGGCAGAAGCACATCATCCAGCAGATCGGTTTCCTCTGGATTAATCTTTTCCCCATCAGCATTCAGTTCCGGGGAGCGGTAACAGACGGACATTTGAGTCAACAGACTGCCGAAGGCTTCGTAAATCAGCCCCGTGTAGGGTTCACACAGAGTCTCAATCAGATCCTTAGGTGGTTGCCAGGTGCATTGAGGGATGGTGTGATGATAAGAACGTCGATCAGGGTTTTTTTCAAAAAACGCTGAAGCTTCATCCACCCACTGCACCGTTGCCAGCTGCTCCTGCTCGTCTACATCGTTTTGAGCCTCATGCCACTGGTGAATCTGATCGTGCAGACGTTGGTTGTTCAGGTAATCCAGCGCTTGGTCCCAGGCCTGCTGATAGGCATCGGCGGCCTGTTTGCACTGCAATTGATAACTGAACAGTCGTTGTTCATCCGTATCTCCGTGTGCAAGGGAAGGCACATAGGCTGGCTGGTAGATACAGCGATCAATTTCAATCTGCAGATCCTGCAACAGATCCGCGAGCTTCTGTTTTTCCTGCATATTATGGTCACTTGGGTTGAACGGACTGTCAATTGTGTGTTGAACCCAGCGTTGCAGCTCGCCGATCTGGAAAATGTCCTCGCGCTTTTTGACACTGACTTCGAGTAAGCGATCATAGCTGTGTTTGATCGCTTCACGGCATTGGGTCAGTTCGTGGGTGTACTGACGCAGATTGCGGGGAATACGCAGGGCTGTAGTATGTCCGGAAATCCAGGCACGGGTGCAAACAGACGTCTGATTGCTCTGGAAAGGCAGGCTATGAACGGATTTGATGGCCATTGATCCATAGCCCAGCGGCAGCATCATAAACCCATAGTAATAGCCTTCGGTCAGCTCAAAAAAGCTGGCCAGGTCAACCTCTCCGCAGTCATGATTGAAAAAGCTTTCCGCGTCCAGTCCAAGATCCGCCAATGCCTGGGTTTTCCAGGTTTCCTGGGTTACGGAACGATCGCTGACCAGACCAACGGCCTGTTGCATAAATGCCAGATGATCTGTTTCGTCGTAGCTGTACCAGGTGGCGACCATGGGATCCTTTACTACCGGCTGTTGTGGTTGCCTTGCCTGGGTACGCTCCAGTAACAACACATTGCCGGTGGCCGGATCGACCTGGAGGCATTGATCATGTTCACCTTTTTGCAGGAAATCGGGCTTTTGCAGGGTTGGATAACCATTGTCATCGGTATACATCAGGGCAACGGTAAACAATCCGAATAAGGCCCCATCCAACGCCATATTACCGAGCTCTTTTTCTTTCTCCGGATGGTAACGCCAGCACAGAATCTGGGTATTGCGATACGGTTCGCCATTTTCATTCTGAAACTGTGGTCGTACGGTTTTGGGAGGTTGTGCCAGCTGGTTGACATTGCCAGAGGTGTCGGGGCGGGGGTCAACCCCTGCACGCGCGAGATTGGCCGTAAGCGAATTGACGGCCAGCTGGCGATTTAGTTCTGCTTCTGCATCCAGGCTTTGGTATCGTTGTGGATACTCATCAAACTCCAGAGCATGTTGCTTCACATATTCCCATAATGCTTTACCGGCAGGCTGATAAAAACGGTGATCAATCAATCGTCTTAATCGTTGTTGCGGCCAGCTCTCCGCACCGGGACTGTCCTCTGGTACCAATCGCTCTTGTTCTTTGGCCACCCAGGCATCAACCACGCTGTCGTGTTCGAACAGTGCCAGACAATCCTGACTCACATGCGGTGGCTGACCGCTGGCATAGTCAGCTGCCCAGCTCATTTGTTCCATGGTGTAGTCCACCAAGGGCTGGCGACCATGATTGGCTTTCAGACGCTGTTCCATCCGAAACAGAAACAGTTCCGGTAACCATTGGCTGAACGGGTTTCGCCAGCTCAGCAGGGTTTGGCTTTCCGCCAATGGTCGCAGCTGAGTCATCCAGCGGTCCATGTTCCCCAACAGGGTTTCGCCACGGCCGCGCAGGCGATAACGCGCCTCATTGGCCTCGGCGTAACCGACTTTGGCGATCAACTCGCTGAGCTGATCGGTACTGAATAATTGCTCCAGAGGCTGGTTGCGTGTATAGCGCTGCCATAAAAATTTATAACGCTGGCTGGAGGAATCAGGATTATGTTCATCCATAACCCGGTGATAAGCGGTAAATTGCTGACCCGTGCGTTTCATTGATTGTTCAATGGCTTTTAACTCACTCAGCAATCTGGTAATACGTTGCTGAACCGGTAATTGCTCCGCAGGGTCGGAGAGCTTCTCCAGGTGGCGGTAGTCGGCGAGTAACTGTTCTATCAGGCGATGGCGGTAATCCAGAATATCCATGGTGTCGAATCCTTGTATAAAGCGTTTTCAGACTGGCATTGTAGGGGCGCGTTTGCGCCCGAAAGACTCAGGGGCTGTCAAAATTCCAGGGTGGTTGTTCGCAGGGTTTCAGGTGGTTGCAAAAATCTGCACCTCCCCCGTGTTTGGTCGATGCAAACATTTTTTTAATAGATTCGGGGTATAGTTCGGGATGGTCGTAGAATTCCGCTTTTGGTAATCCTAAATACGATATTTCGCTGATATAAGGAATTTCACTCAAATCATCAATTTCTGTCCATCCAACATTTAAATAGTTTAATGTTTGTAAGTCAGCCAGAACTTTGACTGAAGTAATGGGAGTATTTCCAAGACTAAGCGTTTGAAGTTTCGTTAATTGACTGATAACCGGCAGGTCTGCGTCTGTTAATGGAGTTCCTCCCGCTTTTAAATGACGCAGTTGCGAAAACTGTTTCAGCAATGGCCATTGTTTAAAGTCACTGTCCTCCAGTACCAATGCGGTTAAATTGATTGCCCTGGCAATAAAACCATAGTCCTTCAGTTTTGCGCCACGCAGATTCAGGTATTGCAGACTTTTGGGTAGTTTAAGTTTGCTGATATCGTCATCGGTAACGTTTTCCAGATACAGCTGTAATAGTCCCTCAGGTAGTTGAATGCGATTAACATCGGCAGGAATATTGGCACCGGATAACGTCAGGCTTTGCAGTTTGGGCAGACTGCTGCCATCAATGTTCAGTTGTTTGAAACGACTGTCACCGAGGTAGAGGTACACCAGTTCGGGTAGATCCTGGATGGTCAGGGTATCGATATCGACAGTATTCATGACCAGGTCGACCATCTGTTTAACACAGCCTTTTAATTCGATATCGCCAATGACTCTGGCTGCGCTGATTTCAAGATATTGCAGTGCCTGATAATCACAGAGACGCTGAGGATGAGTGAGTTTGGTGCGATAGAATGTGGCGGTCCATAAGGGTAGATCAGCAGACAGCAGGTTTAAGTCTAGGTGGTCGGTCTCGGCGTATCCTTCCAGACGTATCGAGTGTAGTTCTTGAAGGCGGCTGATTAGGGATAAATCATTGGGTGTTACTGACTCAATGTCGATATTGATTAAGTGCCCATCCTTATTCCAGGTGGGAAAAGTC